>CAYHFH010000015.1:8632-14889 GCA_964355865.1 uncultured Gammaproteobacteria bacterium | reverse complement strand
AAGACCACAATGCAGTACGGTTGGTAGACGGTAACCCTTTTATCGTAAGCGGTCCCGGTGAGTATGAGATTAAAGGCGTGGGGGTCGTGGGGCTAGGGGTTTATCACGATGACCAAAAGGGAGAAAAACGTGGAAAGAGTACGATATTCCGTATAGAGATCGACGGACTTTCGATTGTCCACTTGGGAGATCTTGGTCATGAGTTGTCCGCCGCTCAAGTCGATAGTCTGGATGGGGTGGATATTTTGCTTGTTCCGGTGGGGGGCATCTATACGATTGATGCGAATCAGGCTGCCAAAATAGTCGGCGAGATCGAACCCACGATCGTCATCCCGATGCATTATAACCGTACCGGCTTAGATCAAAAAATGTTCGCAGATCTTGCCCCCGTCGATGCATTTCTCAAGGAGATGGGTAAGACAGAAGTTTCTCCCCAGCCCAAATTTTCTGTCACCCGCGACAAACTTCCGGAAGAGATGCAGGTGGTGGTGCTACAATAGCAATCCGACCAATCCAGACCAATAAGCCAATTTACCAATGAATCGAACGCAATAATGGCAAATGCCACAATGATCTTTTCATTCTGACATTCATTTTATTTCAACATTCATTGGTCGGATTGGTAAATTGGTCGGATTGGTAAATTGGTATGCAAGATCCCAAAGTTCCTCCTCATGATTATACCGCCGAACAGTCGGTCTTAGGCGCTGTCCTCATCGATAAAGACGCCATGATAGACGTCGCAGAGTTTTTGCGTCCCGAACATTTTTATAACGATCAACACGGGATGATATTCGCCGCCATGGTCATCCTTTTTGAAGCCCACGAACCGATAGACGTCGTTACCCTTACCGCGGCCCTTAAAACCGCCGGCAATCTCAAGGCGGTCGGGGGGGCGACCTATGTGAGCGAACTCCTTAATACCGTCCCCACGAGCGCTCATGCCGAGCAGTATGCCCGCATCATCGTTGAACATTTTACGAAACGTCGGCTTATCGAAACGGCGGCGAGAGTCACGACCATGGCATTTAAAGACGAAGGAAGTGCCCGAGAAATTCTCGATCGCGCAGAGCAGGAAATTTTTGCTATCTCGCAGGGCGCCGTGCGGCGCGACTTTATTCCCATCAAAGACGCGCTTGCGGCCTCTTTTGACCGCCTGGATGAGCTCCATAAACGAGCCGGGGGACTCCGGGGTGTGCCAACCGGATTTTCGGAACTCGATTTTAAACTCGCCGGGATGCAGGACTCCAACCTGATCATTCTCGCGGCCCGGCCCGGCACCGGGAAAACGGCAATGGTCCTCAACATCGCCCAACACATTGCCGTCCGCGAGAAACTACCGGTCGGAATATTTTCGCTCGAAATGAGCAAAGAGGAACTGGTCGACCGTCTGCTTGTGGCACAAGCAGACATCGATGCGTGGAAGCTCAAAACCGGCAAACTTTCTGATGATGACTTTACTAGGCTTAGTGAAGCGATGGGGGAATTGGCTGAAGCTCCCATCTTCATTGATGATACGCCGGGCATGAATATCCTCGAGATGCGCACCAAAGCCCGCAGGTTGCAGCTTGAGCACGGCGTCAAGCTCATCATCATGGACTATCTCCAGCTAGCCGATTCGGGACGTAAGTTTGATAACCGCGTGCAGGAGGTGTCCGTCATTTCTCAAAGTCTCAAAAATCTCGCGCGTGAACTCCGGCTTCCCGTCCTTGCCTGTTCGCAGCTTTCCCGTGCGGTCGAATCGCGTGGTACCCGCGTGCCGGAACTATCGGATTTGCGTGAATCAGGCTCGATTGAGCAGGATGCCGACGTCGTGATGTTTCTCTACCGCGAGGAGCAGGATCAGGCAAATTGGGGCGAGCAGATTGCCACAAAGCTTCGGATAGCCAAACACCGAAACGGACCCTTGGGGGAAATTGATCTTATGTTTGTCGGCAACCGCATCCGGTTTTACGGCATGGACCGCAAACGTGAGGAGTCTCCCGCTTTGACTGCGACAGCAAGTTAAGAAAACCTGGTATAATGTGGGGAATGCCAGAGTGCTGAAATTGGTATACAGGTTAGTCTCAAAAACTAATGGTCTTAACAGATCGTGTGGGTTCGAGTCCCACCTCTGGCACACGCGTCTGGCAGGCGGGTCAAAAACCTGTCCCGCCGAGCGGGATGAGGGTTCGAATCCCTCTCTTGGCACAAGAACATTATGAAATTTCAAACGAAACCGACTGATGTCACGAAGATAGAATGCGATTTGGTCACGGTCTTTGCCATGCAGGAAAAAGGCAAAGAGGGATTTGTCCTTTCTGATGACGCCAAAAAGATCGATGCGGCTCTCGGGGGCATGCTCACGGAAATCGCAACATTTCAGGATTTTGAGGCAACCCCCGGCAATACTATCCTTATCCACACCCATGGCAAAATTGGCGCCATGCGCACGATGCTCGTGGGATTGGGAAACGTCGCGGATCTTACTATTGCCGATACCCACGCAGTAGCCGCAACAATCGGGAGGAAATCCGTGGGCATGGCCGTCAAATCTTTGGCAGTGAGTCTACCCCATGAGTTTACCTCCCGGCTAGGCCACCAAAACGCGGCGCAAACGATGGTTGAGGGACTCATGCTGGGTACGTATACTTTTTCCAAACACAAAAGCACTGATGCCCAAAAGAAAGAAAAACATATTGAGGAAGTTTTTCTTCTCACGACACCCCCAAAATTGGACGCTGTAGCCTCAGGGATCGGGGTAGGAGAGGCCGTGAGTCAGGCGGTTTTATTTGCACGAGACCTCGTCAATGAGCCTCCGTCCGTGACGACTCCGACGTATTTGGCGCACGTTGCCAAGAATCTTGTGAAGGAAAAGGAACAATTTGCCTGTGAGATACTCACGCCCAAAGAAATGAAAATTCTTGGCATGGAGGCCCTTCTGAGTATCGCCCGCGGCAGTGATGAAGAACCCCGGTTTATCAAACTTACCTATAAAGGGGGAGGAAAAAAGACCGTGTGTCTGGTGGGCAAAGGCATCACGTTTGATACCGGCGGATTATCTCTGAAAGATTCAAAAAATATGGAGACGATGAAACTGGATATGGCGGGAGCCGCAGTGCTCTTGGGAGTTTTTTCGGTATTGTCGATCCTCAAGCCGAAGCTTACCGTTGTCGGACTTATTTCTGCGACGGAAAATATGCCGGGCCCGAAGGCCGTCAAGCCTGGCGATATTGTGCGGGCGATGAATGGGAAAACGATCGAGATCCTCAATACGGATGCTGAAGGCAGGGTGGTCCTGGCTGACGCGCTCTCCTACGCGGGCGTAAAGATCAAAGCGGATGCCATCATTGACCTGGCGACTCTCACCGGCGCGTGTATGGTAGCCCTCGGCGAAGATATTGCGGGCATGTTTACGGACGATGAAACGCTGGGCGCGCAGTTGAAAGACGCGGCGAAAGATTCCGGCGAACATATTTGGGGATTGCCACTCGTGAAGGAATATAAAGAGCATCTCAAAAGCGAAATAGCGGATGTCAAAAATATTTCGAGCACGCGGTACGGCGGGGCCATCAATGGTGCCTTATTTCTCCAGGAATTTGCCCCGAAGGGTGTCCCGTGGGCCCATCTGGATATAGCGGGACCAGCCTATGCCGAAAAAGATGCACCACTCACTCCCAAAGGCGGGACAGGATTTGGTGTACGGATGATCTTGCAGTATCTTCAAAACCTACGCTAACTGGAATTTTTACACTGGATCCCCGCGTACGCGGGGATGACATCTCAGGAGAGCAAGACCCAGAAAAATGCCACTGTGGCAATCTGCGTAAAAAGGCCCAGGGGAAACTGGGCTTTGGCGTGGAACATATTGGGAAACTTATAAATAGTATAGGCGAGTCGTTCCCACAAGCTCGCTTTTGGCCCCGGTTCACGCTTTTTTTGGCTCGCAAAAAAGATATACCACGGGGTTTCTGCCCAATCGGGGATGAGTGCAGCAATCGTCACCATCGTGAGCGGGACGACTCCCACCTTTCCCGCAAACAAAATATATGCTACCGTAAAGGCTACTACCGTGTCGGCAATGGCGAGCGCTCCGGTTGCCGCTTTAGACCGGCCACGCCAATTGGTGCCAAAATCCCAATGGGGGACACTATCCATAATATAGTGGGAACCAAACGCCAAGAATGATGCGGTGACGGGATCCGTGAAGCGGCTGACGATGGCGCCGGCAACGAGAGCGTGAGCGGTAGCGGTCATATACACAATTGTAATCTATGCAGAGAGATCGCGCAAATCAGTCGGCACTGGCCTCCGTGCTTGGTATACTCCCATTCAGGACTCTTTGGGCTGCACAACTTTGTTCCCAACTCGGATTCGCCATGCTCTTGTTTGTCTTGGCGCTTCGGGTGTATCAACTCACGGCCAGTAATACCGCAGTTTCGGTATTGTTCCTCACGTTTGGCGTGCCCGCGGTATTGTTTGGTATGGCTGCGGGGGCCATCGTAGACCACCTGGATAAACGGATTGTTCTCGTCGCGGCTGATCTGTCCAGAGCGCTCTTGGTATTAGCATTTTTTATTTTCCCCGGGGTACTACCTGTCCTCTATGGTGTATCGTTTGTCACGGCGGTCATTACGCAGTTTTATGTACCTTCCGAAGCGCCGACGATACCGAGGCTCGTTCCGCCGGAATTATTGGTGACGGCCAATAGTCTGTTTGCATTTACCTATTATAGTAGTCTCGGCGTCGGATCAATTGTGGCCGGCCCGGTCCTGCGGCTTTTTGGGCCCCACGCGGTATTTATCCTCATTAGTGTACTTTTTGCTCTCGCCGCCTGGTTTGCCTGGCGCCTCCCAAAAGAGGTGGGGAAACAATCGCAGTTGCCGCGCCCGACATTTTCAAAATGTATCCATATTATCCGTCAAATAGCTGTGTCGATGCGGGAGGGGTGGGCATATGTAAAAAAATCGCCAGCAATCGCAGAAGCACTGCTTCTTCTCACGGGAACACAGATCGTTCTTGCGCTCTTGGGAACATTGGGGCCGGGATTTGCCGATCGGGTGCTGGGCATCGATGTGCGGGACGCAAGCATCCTCATCACCGGGCCCGCCGTTTTCGGAATAATTTTGGGATCGCTTTGGGTGGGTACTGTGGGTTCCCGAATCCCGCCGCGTAAACTTATCCAGTTTGGCATCACTGCCGCGGGAATATTTCTTATTCTTATCGCCATCACCGTGCGACTGAAGAGTGTCGCACTCTTTGCGTGGTTTTATGTGGATGCGGTCATCTTGCCGATAGAATTTTTGTTATTTTTTCTTTTGGGGGTAGCCAACAGTATGCTCGATGTGCCGGCCAACAGCATGTTGCAGAAAGAAGCCGAGGGTGATATGCGAAGCCGTGTCTATGGTATGTTGACGGCTGCCGTGGGTGGCGTGGGAATGTTGCCAATAGTCTTGACAGGTTTACTTGCTGATGTCATCGGTGCGGGAAAGGTGATATTTTCATTGGGTATTATTATTTCTCTCTATGGCGCGTGGAAGATGAGGTATACTAAATAAACATATGTATCCGACTCTCTTTACTATTGGCAGCACGCATGTATCAAGCTTCAGTATATTTTTGATCCTTGCCTGGTGTGTCTTCTCGTTTGTATTTTGGAAATCGCTTCGTGATGACGCGGTCTTGGAAGAACATATATTTGATTTGACATTCTACGGGACGATCACTGCATTTATGGCCGCCCGGGTATGGTTTGTCACCATCCATTGGACAAATTTTTCCTCAGCATTTATCAAAATCATTGCTCTTTGGGTGGCGCCGGGGTTATCACTTTTGGCTGGGGTAACGGTTGGCCTAGGGATCATAATGATGGCCGCCAGGCGTATGAAAATCCGGTTGGGGACAGTGTTGGATGGCCTGGGCGTTGCCCTGCCGGGAGCGCTCATCGTGGGATCGGTGGGTTCTCTCCTGGATGGCGGGAGCATTGGTAAGGTAACCAACGTTGCATGGGCCGTGCGCTATGTGGGCGTGGGCGAGCCCCGGCATCCCGTACAATTGTATATGATCGCCTCACTTGTCTTTATTCTCATCATCGTCGGCATAGTATCCGAGAATGCCCCGAAAAAAAAATGGCCACTTGGGTCGGCCGGAGTCACGTTTTTTTTCCTTTGGCCGATTGCGGTTTTTGCTCTTGAATTTTTTCGGGAGGGTGACGTATACTGGTATGGAATAAGCGCGGATGGGTGGGGTGCGCTTATTTTGTTTTTTGGAGCTCTCGG
>CAYHFH010000015.1:0-8532 GCA_964355865.1 uncultured Gammaproteobacteria bacterium | reverse complement strand
TATGCAAAGCTTTCCAAGCGACGTCCTCAATAATATACGCCGGGCTCTTGAAGAAGAGAAGACGCGGATTATGGCTCAGGTAGCTCAACTTGCCGCCCAAGATCCATTTACGGATACGGAACGGGTGAACGATAATGCTGCCACCGATACGGAGGCGAGCGAAGAAAATGACCACGAACGGTATGCGGCGATGGTGGGCGAGCTCAAGGGCCGGGTACAGGCGATAGATGATGCGCTCATCCGTGTGGGAAATGGTACGTATGGATATTGTGTATCCTGCAGTATGCTTATTGATACGGATCGATTGGCGATATTGCCGACGGCGACGCTCTGTTTAGATTGTGAAAAGAAACGGAATACAAGGAATGGTTAAAATAGATCTCCCCATCCTCTACGAAGATGACGCACTTCTGGTCATAGATAAACCCGCTCATTTGGTCGTCAACAGGGCGCAGTCCGTCAAGCAAGAAACGGTACAGGATTGGATGGAAGAGAAATTTACCAATTTAACCAATTCGACCAATCCGACCAATGAAAACAAGGATTTTTATGACCGGGCGGGGATAGTGCACCGTATTGATAAAGAAACATCCGGTATTCTTCTCATTGCCAAAACTCTTGAAGCATTCATTGAGCTTCAGCGGCAGTTTAAATCGCGGGAAGTTAAAAAGACGTATCTGGCCATCGTGCATGGTACGCTCGTGCCGGAGGAGGGGGAAATAAATGCGCCGATTGACCGGTTGCCTTGGAATCCGCAACGGTTCGGCGTCATGCCCGGGGGAAAAGAGTCGGTGACGAGGTATAAAGCTATCAGCTATCAGCGGTCAGCTATCAGCCAAGAAGAAACAACACTTGTTGAAGTCTATCCGCAGACGGGAAGGACCCATCAGATCCGGGTGCACCTCAAATACATTAATCACCCGATCGTCGGCGACTATCTCTATGCCGGGCGAAAAACCAGTAGGGATGACCGCGCCGGAGAGGCCCCCCGAGTCATGCTTCATGCGTGGAAAATATCCTTCACGCATCCGAATACAAAAAAAACCCTTGCAATCGAATCCCCGATACCGGATGATATGGAGAGGATCATACATATCAAATCCTAAGCACTAAATCCTAAATTCTAAATAAATCCAAATATCCAAACGTACAATTCAAAACGTTTTGAATTTGAAACATTTGAATTTTGAAATTGTTTAGGATTTAGATATTAGGATTTGGGGTTTTCTGACATGACTCCACAAAATCTCTCGCTCATTACGACTTTTCTCCTTGTCTTTGCTGCCGCTATAGGCGGGGGGACCATCGCCCGGGTTTTCAAGCAGCCAACGATTTTGGGCTACATTGCCGCGGGCGTCCTCATCGGCAATCTCGCCTACGGCGTCATTGATCACGCGACCATAGCGATGATTGCCGAAGCCGGGGTGACACTCCTTCTTTTTACCCTCGGGGTAGAATTTTCATTTCTCCGTCTGAAGAAGGTTTTGCGGTCGGTTCTCATCCCTGCAATTTTGCAAATTCTTATTACCGTTGGCGTGTTTTTTGTTCTTTCGTTGGGACTCGGAATCGCTATTCTCCCGGCTCTTTTTATGGCGTCTGCGTTTTCGCTTTCGTCAACGGCCGTCGTCGTGAAAATACTCTCTGAACGCGGGGAGCTTGAGACCATGCCGGGTATCGTCGCGACCGGATGGCTGGTTGTTCAGGATATGGCCGTCATCCCGATGATGATCCTCTTGCCCACCATGGTCACCGTTCTCCAAAAGCCGGAGATGGGAGCAGGAGGGGCGATCGTCACGCTGTTGGTAAGTATGCTCGCCGCAGGACTCACGATTGGGGTGGTACTCGTGTTGGGCAAACAAGGGATCCCTAGGCTTTTGGGAGCAGCAGCAAGTCTCGGTAGCCGGGAAATTTTGCTTATTACGACCGTGGCGGTCGTGTTTCTCTCGGGTGTGCTGTTTTATGCGACAGGTCTTTCGGCGGCGTTGGGCGCGTTTATCGCGGGACTCATCATCGCGGAAACGAGCCAGAATCATGCGATATTTGCAGAAGTCCGGCCGCTGCGGGATCTATTTGCTGTTGTTTTTTTCGTGACCCTCGGCATGACCGTATCGTGGCCCGCTGTCGTCGCATTTCTGCCGACGATCCTCATCTTGATGGTGGCAGTCATATTCTTGAAGTGGCTTGTGGTTTACGGCCTCCTCCGGCTCGTGGGGTATCACCAGAAACTCGCATTTCTCGTGGGTCTCTCGCTCACACAAGTTTCTGAATTTGGATTTGTCATCGCGGGTGTCGGAACAGCACTCGGGGTCTTGACCCCGGATCATTACACGATACTCGTGGCGGTCACCTTCGGTTCGCTTTTGGTCAGCACGCCGTTTGTGGCCAACGGTCATGGAGTCTATTACTGGTTTGCCCGAAATCTCGGGGGCATGATTCCCAGCATTTTTTCTGACCACGCAATGGCCCAGCCCGTGCCCGAACAGTTTCCTATAGAAAATCATATCGTCATCTGCGGGTTTGGAAGGGTGGGCAAATATGTGGGAAGGGCTCTCGAGATGGCTGGTGTGCCGTTTCTCGTGGTGGACTATAACCATCAAACGGTCAAACTACTCCGGGAACGGGGAATAAACGTCGTATACGGCGATCCGGCGGATAAAGATGTCCTGGACTTTGCACAAGTGGACTTGGCACGCGCGGTCGTCATCGCCATACCGGATCGGCATACGCAGGAGCTCATCATCGGTCACGCCCAGACTCTCAACCGCCGCATTAAAATTATTTGCCGCAGCCATCATGAGGAAGACCAGTCCCGCCTCAAGTCTCTCGGCGTCACGACCATCATTCAGCCCGAGTTTGAAGCCGCAGTATCGATCGTCGAGCGCCTGCTGCCCGAGTTTGGCGTGGAGCCCGAGGATGTAGATGGAAAAATCAGCCGCCTCAAAATCGAGCACGGGATGGGGTGAGATGCTATACTACAATCTATGTATAATTGGTCGCACATCGACGAGATAGCCATGAAGCGGGAGAATCCGGAGAAGTATCGCCGTTGGCGTCTGGTGCAGATGATTAATTATGACCTCCAGGGCGAAAAGTTGGATCGTAAAGAAGTCATAGAACTTTGGCCACATATCAGTGAAGAAATTGACCCTTACCGACGTCGGGTCATGGAGTTTCTCTTATGGGGCAAACGATACTCACTCCCCACCAATCTGCGGTGGTGGAATGCGTCCAGAACGATCAGTCAATAACCCGATGGTACTACTTGACGGGAGGTACTGCGCTTACGGCGTTTCATCTGCATCATCGTCTTTCCGAGGATTTGGATTTTTTCACGGAATCAGATGTGTTCGTTTCCCAATTGCGTACGTTTTTCGCGAACAACCTCAAGCGACTCAGCATTAATGATGTTAAAGAGCAGGAACATCCCGGGATGGTATTTTTCTACCTCACGTTTATGGACGGTACCACACTAAAGGTGGATTTCGTCAATTTTCCGTATCGACCGGTAGAGCAAGGACTGCTTGTAAAAGGCCTTCGAATTGATAGTGTCTTTGATATTGCCTTAAATAAACTCTATACACTTTCGGATCGACCACGGGCACGGGATTATGTTGACTTGTATTGTATCCTGACGTTTGAGGGAATTTCGTTTGATCAAGTATATAATCGGCTCAACGATAAGTTTCATCCCTTTACATTTCAGGATAGCATCGCGCTCGGGGTGAAGTTGACACGCGTTTTGGAAGCCACGGAGTTTCCCACCATGCTCGTGCCATTTGACCGGGCCGCGATGATAGACTTTTTTTTTGCCGAAGCCAAGAAGTTGGAGGGAACAATTTTTAAGTGAGATCGACGCCGGAAAAATCAGCCGCCTCAAAATCGAGCACGGGATGGGGTGAGAGATGTGGATTTCTATGATATCTGGAAAATTACGGAATCATCTTCACTTCTAAAATCGGCTGTATTCATAATTACACCTCTATGAAGTTCTGAATCAATTTGATGGAGTTCAAATGTAGTGGCTGCACCAAGCGCTGCGATAAGAACAGCGGAGTCTCCGTCAAAAGCTGTTGGAAGTAGATTGGTTTCTGCAAAAAGACCAGCTGGTAGATCTTGATCATTTTCTCGATCAACAATGAGGTAACGGATTTTTGATTCTTTTGGAGCTTCGTTATGGTTAACATTCCTCCAATCACTACAGCGAATGCCTTGCCCCCGTTGGACAAGATCCGGTAATTTTTTAACTGCATAGATAAGGGTTCCTGGTCCGGTATCTGGAGTACTCATATTATTTTGTTTGAATTTTAACAAGTTCGTTTAATACCTTGGTTATCTCTGGTAGCAACGTGCTTTGATCATTTTCCGCAGCAGCTTTTCCTTCAGGTAATGTAATTGAAAGAAAAATAAGATTATCTGGCCTCGTTCCATTCACAGCGTAAAAAATGACTCCATCCTTTGTTGATGCTCTAATTATTCCGGACGTTTCTGGTTTATAGTCATAACCTAATTGTTCGCTCAGATCCAGCCACTCCGCACTTATTGTTCCCGGAGGAAGTGTAGCTAATATATTTGCTTCGACAGATATATTGGTCATATTATTTCCGCATCCATGAATGAGTTGCTCTTTCAATTGCAAAACTGAGAGTTTCAACCTCTATGTCAATATGCTCTATTCTTGCTTTTTCATTTATCTGCAATATCGGTCGTGCAATTTCCAATGCACTTGTATTGAATGCAGTTATCCATTCGGATGCAGGACTATCCTCAGCCGAGTTAGTTCCGGTGTACGGGACTTCTACTGCTACACCGGTAGCGCTGTGTCCTTCGTGATTAAAAACAGGGCATTCAGGGAAGTGAATAACTCTATAGTCTACGCCAAGCGCACTAACCGTACCTTCAGCAGCAGTGAATCCATAAAATCCAACAACATTATGGTCCGGACAATAGATAACAAAAGTTTTTGCCATAAGCTTTTTATCCTTTGGTTATACGAAGAGTACCTTCAGATAATTGATTAGATCCTTATAAACTAGATGTAGTCTCCATGCTTGACGGGGATTCTGACGGATAGTTGTCAGGATGACGGATTGAGGTGTATACTTCCATTTCTATGGGGCTTTATGACAATCCATTCCCACCTGAAACGACTCAAAAGATGTTTGGCCGTTGGATTTCGATTGTGAAGAGACAGGAGTGTGCGAGTGTCGCGTTGCTTCCACGGAGTGATCGTCACTATCGGATCGCTCAATTTCTTTCCTCTCTATCAACGACGGATACAAAGGATACGGTATGGGTCAGTGTTTCTTTTCAATCATTTGTTGCTGAGCGATGGAATGAATTTGTTGAGCGGTTGGATGTGTATCGAGTACAAGATAAACGAGTCGTTTTTTTAGTGAAGGATGCAGAATGGCTTTTTACTGCAGCGCCACACCTGATCACTAAACTTCAGGAGTATGTGCTGCGGCCGTATCGTCAAACTTCATTTATTTTTTTCTTTGAGAAGAACATTTTAGATACGGGAATATCAGATATATTATCGGTTTGCCCAGCGCTCTTTCAGAATATTTCCGTTCAGCCACTTTACGAGCAGGAGGAGGTTATCCATTATATTCGGCATCTGGAAGGGTTATATGGATTCTCATTAACGATGGGAGAACGCAGTGAGATTTGGCATCAGACACGAGGATATATTTGGTTGACGACGGAAGCAGTCCGACACGCGCACGAAACTGGTCACATTTCATTTGATCATCCCGCTATACAGTTTCGATTTCAAGCCGTTTGGGAAGGGTTTACTCAAAAAGAACAGCAATTACTCATTGCAGTAGCCCGAAATGGTAAGGTTTCCTCAGATTTTAATGAGCCTCGGGAGTTTTTCCTAAACGCGAAATTACTAACGAGAGAAGGGGATGCGTATGCTATCACCGCACCTATTGTGTCTCGCTTTGTGAAACAAGTTGTTCATCAGATAAATCAGATTACGCTTGATCATGATTCGTTATTCATCAATCATGCCAGGATTGATTCGCTTATTTCTGTACGAGAACGTATGCTACTTGTCTATTTGCTTAACCATAAAACAATAATTTTATCGCGTGATACGACGGCAGAAATTTTGTGGGGAAAAGATTGGCAAGAGCAGTGTTCTGATTGGGCTCTTGATCAGGCGATACGCCGACTAAGAAACAGACTGGAACAGTTGGGATTGTCAAAACAGCTGATACAAACCGTAAAAGGAAAAGGATATCGATATGGAGATCAGATATGAATTACGAAACTATAAGTGGTCTTGAGTTTAGACCTCCTGAACGACATGAGCGGACGACTAGGCACAGTGTTCAGCGACTCGTGAGGAACTTATTTCCTGTTACCCAAGGCACAGGAATATCGGCGTCTGTCGAAGAAGTTCTCGATGTCCTTGACCCGTTATGTGGATCTACGAGAATAGATGAAGATGCAATTTTTTTCCGTGGGAATTCTGTACCGCGTATGGTTCTTGACGGTAGACCGATGTATGCTCCGGTCGGATACCGGGAAATCCCTATTGCGTATCAGGCGATAGAGGACAATACAGGATTCGTCGGCGAGGGAAGTGATTTGGCAAATGCTGTCGTTAGGCATTTAGCAGCCGGACCTGATGTGGATATTATGGTACGGAAAAAGCCTGATATTAGCGATACTGATATGTTTGAGATCCTTCAAAAATGGTCTAAAAAAAAACGTACAAAAGATTCTGGTATAGAAGTTGCAGTCACGCCAGCGCCCCTCAATACATGGAATGGGGAAGAAGATCCACGGGTATACTCGCAAGTGGTTTTTTCCACAGCACAACGTGGGCGTATTCGACCTGCACTGCGTGTAGACATTGGTGAGGCTCCGGATGAAGACACGTTTAGAATGGATGGAAGATTATCTCTGTACGCCACGTCGTTTGATGTTGCTTCGGTGGCTAGGCTTCGAAGAGGGGGTAAACATTGGTATGCGGGGATATCAGGAAAGAATAAAGATATCCTTTTTAATCGTCCTTTGCAGGCCATAGCAAGCGGAGCACAGCCGGGAAATAAACTAGTTGTGGGAACAAGATTAATGAGTCAATGGCTGTTTTGGCAAAGGAGAGTGGAGTCACTTTCTCATTTTGTTTTTCGACAACAGCAACATTGGACTCCTCGCACAAGCGACTGGGATTTACCATCTCTGCCCCTTAATGATTCGTATTGGGATCCTATTACGCCAAAGTCATTAGAAAGTGTCCAGCGGAGAGAGGTAGATGTAGCATGTCAGAGCATACTTGGTCTCACCATCGATCCCTACGCATGGCCAGAACTTGCTCGATCTATAGGATTTTTGAACAGGACTAAATTGGGCAGCCTTCTTAATGATGCAAATATTCGTATTGAACTAACGCGATCTCAAGCGGATTCAACGCAAAAAAAGATGTGTGATGATTTTCGATTAGATGTTGTCGAAGAGTTAAGCGCTCATCATAGGGTGCAATTTTTGAATTTTATTAAACAGTTGCCATATCTCGGACCGTTAATGCTTGTTCGGGATTTGAAAAAAATTGGTGCATTGCCTCATGATACTCTAATCACAATGGCGAGTGCGATCGATTTGGTCAATCCGACGGCATATCTACGGGATCAACAACAACGCCAAGTCAACAAAACCCCGATCGTCATATTTGATGTAGATTCAAGTGCGACATCGTGATAAACGAACACAAACAGATATCTCTCGATAAAGTCAAATAGACAGGTTAGAATACAGGGTTATGGATGGATTTCGATTTACTGTTCAAGCAAAAGACAAAAAGACCAAGGCGCGGGTGGGGGAGATCCATACCCCTCATGGCACAATTAAAACACCGGCATTTGTGCCGGTGGGGACTCAGGCATCCGTCAAATCATTAACTCCTAATGAGATCAAAACCTCCGGAACAGAACTTTTTTTCGTCAATACCTATCACATGTATCTCCGGCCTGGTGTAGAGGTGGTTGAGAAGCTCGGAGGACTCCACGCATTTATGGGGTGGGACGGTCCGATCATTACCGACAGTGGAGGATTTCAGGTGTTTTCGTTGGGGAGAGAGAAGAAATTTGGAATTGACCATTCAGAACTGGATTCCCGCCTGCGCGGGAATGACAAAAAAGGAAGCGGGAATGACAGAGAAAACGTCGGGAATGATACAAATAATTTAGTCAAGATCAGCGATGACGGGGTTGAGTTCCGGTCGCATTGGGATGGATCGAAACATTTATTTACTCCCGAGTCAGCGATGGAATGGCAGTGGAAGTTGGGGAGTGATATCCACATCGCATTTGATGACTGTACGCCGTATCCGGTGACCTGGGAACAAGCGAAGATTTCCATGGAACGGACACACCGATGGGCAAAACGAAGTTTGGATGAACACAAAAGACTGGATTCCCGCCTGCGCGGGAATGACAGGGCGAGGAGTGGGAACGACACCAAGAAGCCATATCAGGCACTCTATGGATCAGTACAGGGGAGTGTGTATGAAGAGTTACGGAA
>CAYHFH010000014.1:11910-14944 GCA_964355865.1 uncultured Gammaproteobacteria bacterium | reverse complement strand
TTATGGCCCAACCGCAAGTACATAAAACAGAAAACCGCGATCTTCCGCAAGACCACGTCCGTAATATTGGTATCATTGCCCATATTGATGCCGGCAAAACGACGACCACTGAGCGCATCCTCTACTACACTGGCCGGAGTTACAAGATCGGGGATATTGACGAGGGGACGACGGTCATGGATTGGATGGACCAGGAGAGGGAGCGCGGCATTACAATTGTGTCGGCGGCAACCACGACGTTTTGGAAGGGGTACCGCTTCAATATCATTGATACTCCCGGCCACGTGGATTTCACCGCAGAGGTCGAACGCAGTCTTCGGGTTTTGGACGGTGGTATAACCGTGCTGGACGCCGAGGAAGGCGTGCAGAGTCAGTCGGAGACCGTTTGGCATCAGGCGGACAAGTACAACGTGCCGCGGCTTTGCTTTATCAATAAGATGGACAAAATCGGCGCGGACTTTAGGGCCACGATTGCCTCGATAGAAGAACGTCTGGGGGCCAGGACCGCTGTCATGGTCGTTCCCATTGGCCGCGAACATGAGTTTAAGGGATTTGTTGATCTCCTGACGCGCAAGGCATATATCTGGAATAGCGACGATTTGGGTGCGTCCTATGACGAGATTCCCATACCAGCCGAACTTCTGGAAGAAGTTGAGGCCAGCCGTAAAGCATTGGTCGAGCGTATATCCGAGACGGACGATGTCCTCATCGAAAAGTTTTTATCCGGTGCCGAGCCTACGTTCGACGAGCTCAAAGCAGCGCTACGTAGGGCAGTCATCGCCTATAAGCTTGTCCCTATTTACTGTGGGACGAGCCTTCGCAACAAAGGGGTCCAACCGCTTCTGGACGCGGTCGTGGACTATCTTCCGTCGCCTCTCGATCTTCCGGCCGTTACTGGGATTCATCCGAAAACGAACGAAAAAGTTGAGCGCAAGCGGGTAAGCGAAGAAGCATTTTCCGGTTTGGCGTTTAAAATTCAAATTGACCCGCATGTGGGCAAGCTCACCTATGTCCGTATTTATTCCGGCAAGCTTGTATCCGGTTCGTATACGTACAATCCGATTAAAGGGATTAAAGAACGCGTGGGTCGGCTCCTCCTTATGCACGCCAACCAACGCGAGGAGATCAAAGAAGCCTATGCCGGAGAAATAGTTGCCGTGGTCGGATTTAAAGATACCATCACCGGAGACACGATCTGTGATGAAGAAAATCCGATTATTCTTGAAAAGATTACCTTCCCGGATCCGGTTATATCTCTGGCGATAGAACCCAGGACCAAAAATGATCAGGAAAAGATGGGGTTTGCCCTCCAGCGCCTGTCTGAGGAGGATCCGACGTTTAAGATCAAAAGCAATCTAGAGACCAATCAGACCATCATTTGGGGCATGGGGGAATTGCATCTTGAGATTCTCGTTGACCGCATGAAGCGGGAGTTTAACGTCGAAGCCAATGTGGGTGCTCCCCAGGTGGCCTACAAAGAGACGATCACGAAAGAAGCTGAAGCCGAAGGGAAATATATCAAGCAATCCGGCGGTCGCGGGCAGTACGGACATTGTTTCCTGCGGATTGCGCCCAAGAGCCGTGGTGAGGGGTATGAATTTATTGACGAGATCAAAGGGGGCGCCATTCCGAAGGAATTTATCTCACCCATAGAAAAGGGTGCCCGCGAAGCTATGGAAAATGGGGTCATCGCCGGATATCCACTCGTCGACATGACCGTGACGCTCTATGACGGCACCTATCATGATGTGGATAGTAGCGAAATAGCCTTTAAAATTGCCGGAAGCATGGCACTGCAGGCGGCCGTCAAGCAGGCAGGGGCGACCATCCTTGAGCCCATCATGAAAGTCGAGATTACGACACCGGACGAGTATATGGGTGACGTCATCGGGGATTTAGGATCCAAACGCGCAGAAATACAGGGGTCGACCAAGCGGGGTTTTGTGACGGTCATCTTGGCACTCGTCCCGCTTTCCGAGCTTTCCGGATACGCGACGACGCTGCGGAGCATGAGTAAGGGGAGAGCTACTTATTATATGGAGCCCTCGCATTATCAGGAGGTTCCCCGGAATATTCAGGAAAAGATCATTGCCAACAGAGTTTGACGTGTGATACAATTGTTAGGTTCTGAAAGAGTGATATTTTTATTGGTAGTATTTATTAAGGAGGATCTATGGCAGACCAGCAAAAATTTGACCGCAAAAAGCCCCATGTAAATATTGGTACCATCGGTCACGTGGATCATGGAAAAACCACATTAACTTCCGCTATTACCCATGTATTGGCAAAGCTTGGACTTGCCAAAGCTCTCAAGTATGAAGACATCGATAATGCTCCCGAGGAACGGGCGCGAGGCGTGACGATTAACATTCATCACTCTGAGTATGAGACGGTCAAGCGTCACTATGCCCATATCGACGCGCCGGGACACGCTGATTACATCAAAAACATGATTACGGGTGCCGCCCAGATGGACGGCGCGATTCTCGTGGTATCGGCGCCGGACGGCCCGATGCCCCAGACACGCGAGCATATTTTGCTTGCGGCCCAGGTCAACGTGCCGGCTATCGTCGTATTTATGAACAAATGTGACATGGTGGCTGACAAAGAGCTTTTGGATCTGGTTGAGATGGAAGTGCGTGAGCTTCTCACGAAGTACAAGTTTCCGGGCGATAAAATCCCGGTTATCCGCGGAAGTGCCCTCAAAGCGCTTCAGGGCGATCCCGAGGCAGAAAAACAGATTCAGGAACTCATGGACACGGTGGATTCCTATGTGCCGGATCCCATCCGTGAGCTTGATAAACCATTCCTTATGCCTGTGGAGGACGTTTTCTCTATCAAAGGACGGGGTACGGTCGTCACCGGACGCGTTGAGCGGGGTAAGGCTAAAGTCAACGACACCATGGAGATCGTCGGCATGAAGGCGACCCAGACAACCGTGGTGACAGGCGTCGAAATGTTCCGCAAGCTTCTGGATGAGGGACTCGCCGGAGACAATATCGGGGTACTCAGATCGGAAGAGCCCACGTCTGAC
>CAYHFH010000014.1:2380-11900 GCA_964355865.1 uncultured Gammaproteobacteria bacterium | reverse complement strand
TAGGTCGAGCGCGGACAAGTACTGGCCGCTCCTGGAAGTGTGAAGCCGCACACCGAGTTTGAAGCCGAGATTTATATTCTCGCCAAAGAAGAGGGTGGACGGCACACACCATTCTTTACGGGATACCGGCCGCAGTTTTACATCCGGACGACCGATGTGACGGGCGAAGTAACCCTTCCTACAGGTGTAGAAATGGTTATGCCCGGAGATACGACCAAGATGACGGCTAAACTTATCGTTCCGGTCGCCCTTGAAGAAGGTCTTCGGTTCGCCATCCGCGAAGGCGGACACACTGTCGGCGCTGGGGTAATCACCAAGATAATTGCCTAAGTTTCTTAATCTGTCTTAAGAGCTTACGTCAAATTTCTCGTTATAATGCCTAAAGGAAGAATTCGTGTACGTTTAAAAGCGTATGACAGCAGGATCATAGACGACTGTTGTCAGAAGATACTGGATACCGCCGTGAGGACGGGTGCTCGCGTCGTGGGACCGGTGCCGCTCCCTACGGACCGCGCACATTATAATATTGCCCGTAGCCCGTTTATTGACCGCAATAGCCGTGAAGATTTCATGGTGAAGACCCATAAGCGGTTGATCGATATCATCGAGCCCACGGACAAGACCATAGATCAACTCATGCATTTAGATTTGCCGGCAGGAGTGGATGTTGAGATTAAGATGTAGTATCAATACTCAATTTCCAATACCCAATGACCAACAAGGAAGAGGGAGTTTTATATAGAATCTTCACACCGCGTTGGATATTGAGAATTGTGTATTGTGAATTGAGTTTTGAGAGATACTCTGATATACTTTAGCTTTGATATGGCGGCAAACCGATTCATATCCTAAAGAGTACTATCAAAAGTCTCGGGATCGAGGAACGACCTCATACCGAGGTCGTTTTTTTGATGGATGGTTAGCGAGTGAATTCTTATTCACGAGCTTACCAGCCGATCAATCCGCCGGCAATCGCAGCACGAGCCGCGCTACGAATAGTAGGTAAGGCGAGTGCTAAGATGCGGTGGATGGGTATATTTATGGACGCAATACTAGGATTCAAAAAAGATCAAACGCAGGCATTTACCGCGGATGGCAAGCGGATTCCGGTCACGCATATCCAAGCGGGGCCGTGTTGGATTACTGAGGTCGAAGACAAGCCGTCTTACAAAAGCATTCAACTTGGATTCGGCAATACGCGAAATATATCTAAAGCGGAAGAAGGACATACCAAAAAAGCGGGGCTTACGAATAAGCTCCGTTTTTTACGTTCTTTCACTGTTGAGGCCATCTCGGATACGGATAAACCGGGGACCCAAGTCAACGTGAGCGATGTATTTGCCGTGGGTGATGTCATTCGAGTGACCGGAATATCCAAAGGTAAAGGGTTTGCCGGAGTCGTCAAACGTCATGGATTTTCCGGAGGCCCGCGTACGCATGGTCAATCTGACCGAGAACGGGCACCGGGTTCGATTGGGGCTACAACGACTCCCGGACGCGTGTATCTTGGGAAACGGATGGCCGGCCGCATGGGAGGCGACCGAGTGACCCAGCGGGGATTGTCGGTTGTCGCAATAGACGCACAGACCAATACATTGACGATTAAAGGATTAGTACCAGGGGGCCAACATGGCCTCCTTATTATTCAGAAGGAAAAGCCGGAGACGGCTGCAAAGTAAACAATAAGCTATGCCAAAAGTAAAACAAACAGTAAAGAAGATTACTCGCAAGCCGGTCGCCAAAACGAAGCCGGTTCGTTCCGTTCCCCTTAAATCCCCCAAATCCCCTAAACTCCCTAAATCATCGCTTTCTCCCGTATCGCCCAAGCTCGTCTCAATTACCATGCCGGTCCATGGAATTGACGGCAAATCTTCAGGTACCATTGCCATCCCCGCAGAGCTTTTCGCGGCAAAAGTAAATAATGCACTCGTAGCTCAAGCCGTCCGTGTGTATCTGGCTAACCAACGCGAAGGGGGAGCCAGCACCAAAACCCGCGGACAGGTAGAAGGATCGACGCGAAAAATTTATCGTCAAAAAGGTACAGGACGGGCGCGTCACGGTGGGGTGCGGGCACCGATATTCGTGGGAGGCGGTATTACCTTCGGGCCTCACCCGCGAGATTATCATTTGGATCTGCCGCAAAAAATGAAACGCGCGGCTCTGGCGAGCGCGTTGACCAGCGCGAAACTGGAAGGAAAACTCATGGTCATTGATGGACTTGGAGCACTCAAAAAGACAAAAGCTATGGCCGCAGCCATGCAGGCCAATGGCATAAAAGGATCCAGTCTTTTTGTGGTAGGATCTGATGCGTTATTGACGACCCGGTGCGCGCGCAATATTGCCGGGTTAGATATTTTAGCTGCACAAAATTTACACGCCTATGTCGTTCTTTCTCATCAAAAAATTGTGTTCATGAAAGAAGCGATTGCAGTATTAAAAGCGCGGTTTCGATCAGAAAAAAGCGTATGAAACAAACAGTAATCCGTCCGGTTATTACAGAAAAAAGTTTGAATTTAGCCTCACGGGGGTGGTATACCTTTGCCGTGACAGCAGGACGGAGAAAGCCCGAAATAGCCCAGGCTGTTATGGATATTTATGGCGT
The DNA here is from genome assembly GCA_964355865.1 of uncultured Gammaproteobacteria bacterium. GTDB lineage: Bacteria > Patescibacteriota > Microgenomatia > UBA10105 > UBA927 > CAZLDC01. Next base: position 9,298 of record CAYHFH010000014.1, on the reverse strand, counting down.
TTCGGTTGAGTCAGTCCGGACTATTATGATGCACGGAAAGGTTCGCTCTGCGGGAAAACGGACGAAGAAAGTGAAGCGCGTGGATTGGAAAAAAGCACTTGTCCAATTAAAGACCGGTCAAAAAATTGATGCTTTTGAAGTGACGGGAGAGGCAGAGAAGAAATAAATTATTCGTATGAAACGGAATAAAAAATTACTGACGATTTTACAGAAACATTCCGGCCGGGATGTATCCGGTCATGTTGCCGTCCGGCATCAGGGTGGCCGGCAAAAGCGGTTTTATCGTTTGATTGATTGGCGGCGGGATAAAGAGGGCGTTTCTGCCCGTGTACTGGCCATAGAATACGATCCGAATCGTAGCGCAGGAGTAGCGCTCCTTCAGGACCAGGATGGAGAGAAGCGGTATATTTTAGCCCCCGTCGGACTTGAAGTGGGAGCGGTGGTCGTTACTGGAAAAAATGCGGAGATCAAACCAGGTAACAGTTTGACTCTTGGAGATATGCCGGTAGGCACGCTTGTCCATTGTGTAGAAATCAAACCCGGGGCAGGAGGGCAGATGATGCGAAGTGCTGGGACAGGAGCAAGCATTTTGGCAAAAGAGGGCAATCGTGTACAATTAAAGCTTCCATCCGGAGAAATACGTGTTTTTTCGAGTGGATGCCGGGCGACGGTGGGACAGGTTGGCAACGTTGAATGGAAAAACCGGGTGATTGGGAAAGCCGGAACGAGTAGACTTATGGGTATCCGTCCGGGCGTCCGGGGAGTTGCCCAAAATCCCCGATCTCATCCGCATGGCGGCGGAGAAGGCAGAAGCGGCATTGGGATGTCCTCGCCCAAGAGCCCGTGGGGCAAGAGGACATTGGGCAAGAAAACACGAAGTCCAAAAAAGTACAGTGATAAGTTTATTTTACAAAGAAAGAAAAAATAAAAAGTTCCAAGTTATAACGTTGATAAAGTACTTTACAGACTTTATAAACTTTTTGACTTTATAGACTAATCTATGGCACGAAGTTCTAAAAAAGGTCCATACATAGATCCGAGAGTTCTGGTCAAAGTGAACCGCCAAAAAGCAGGTGGGGATCGGACGCCTATTAAAACATGGTCCCGGGCATGTCAGATTTCCCCTGATTTTGTGGGGCACCGGTTTGGGGTGCACAATGGGCGCACGTTTATCGAAGTATTCGTCACAGAAGCCATGGTTGGTCATCGTTTAGGCGAGTTTAGTCCGACGCGGATGTTCCGGGGTCACGGTCAAGTGACCAAGCGGACGATGGATAAGACATAACGAGTCACAAGTCCGTAAAGTCATAAAGTTAAAAGTTGGACATTATAGACATTATAGACATTATAGACTTTATAGACTTTATAGACTTTATAGACATTATAGACTTTTGACTTTATAGACTTATATTTATGGAATATCAAGCTACAGCAAAATACATAAAGATGGGCCCGCGAAAAGTACAATTAGTGGCGCGTTCGATCCATCGGTTGACGGCCGTCGCGGCCATCGTTAAATTGGGACAATTACCCAAACGGGTAGCCCGACCGCTTGCCGATGTTTTGTCATCAGCTATGGCCGGAGCGAAAGAAAAAAAAGCAGATACGACGCTACTGCGGATCAAATCAATAGAAGTATTACCGGGTCCGGCAATGAAACGCTGGCACGCGGTATCCAAGGGTCAGGCGCACGCATTTAAAAAAAGAATGACCCATATACGGGTGACACTGACAGACGAAGCAGGCAAGCCACAAGGGACAAGAAACAAGCGTCAGACAGGCCAAAAAGTGCAAGTATCTAAAACTTAATTGTTTGGTACTTAGTGCTTGAGATTTGAAATTTTTAAAAAAATATGGGACAAAAAATCAATCCAAGAGGATTCCGTATCGGACCGGTGTTTACCTGGGTCTCGCGTTGGTACGCCGATAGCAGGACATATAGCACCTTGCTCCTCGCCGATGTGGCGCTGCGGCGGCAACTCGGGGTCAAGCTTAAAAGCGCGGGGCTTGCGCTTGTGGAAATTGAACGGTCGATTAATAAAGTGAAAGTCACCGTGCATGTTTCCCGTCCCGGAGTGGTTATTGGCCGCGGGGGAAGTGGACTGGAGATTCTTAAAAAATTTGTGGAAGATTTGTTAAGCAAGAGATTAAAAGCTGTAGCGGGTAAAGCCCAGGTCGTCAAAGTTGATATCGCCGTCGAGCCGGTCAAGGAGCCGAATTTGAACGCCACCCTGGTTGCCACCAATATTGCTGACCAACTCGTCCGACGGATGCCGCATAAACGGGTCTGCAATCAGGCGGTAGAGCGGGCAATATCGGCAGGCGCTAAAGGAGTCCGTATTCGATTATCAGGACGCATAAACGGAGCAGAAATTGCCCGGCGCGAGAAATTTCAGTCGGGTACGATCCCGCTCTCAACGATTCGGGAAGATATCGATTTTGCCATTGTCCCGGCACTTACGAAATCCGGGTATATTGGGGTAAAAGTGTGGATCTGTAGAAAATCATAACATATGCTAGCACCAAGACGGGCCAAACACAGAAAAGAATTCCGCGGAAAACGCGGAGGACTCAGCTACCGCGGGAGTGAGGTTAATTTTGGAGAATTTGGCCTAAAGGCTTTGACGGTGGGTTGGGTGGGAAGCCGGCAGATTGAAGCCGCTCGGCGCGCTCTCACACATTATACGAAGCGCGGGGGGCGTATCTGGATCCGGATTTTTCCGCATAAACCGATTACGAAAAAACCACCGGAAACCCGTATGGGAAGTGGGAAAGGCGATGTCGCTGAATATGTCGCAGTCGTCAAACCCGGAAGAATTATGTTTGAGATGGCAGGAGTACCCATGGAAGATGCCCGGGAAGCGATGCGGCTTGCGAGTATTAAATTACCCGTACGAACCAAGTTTATCGTGAAGGAGTAGATCATGAAAAAAAAGGAAAAACAATCATTGCGGTCTATGTCTGATGCAGAGCTTGCCAAGCAGATACAAACGTTTGAAACAGAAATGCTCAAAGGCAGGGTACAGCGGGTGACAAAACAGATGAAAAATCTCAGGCTTTACCGTAGCAAACGCACCGTTGTTGCCGTAAGTAAAACGATTATGCGGCAGCGGGAGCTTTCTCTGGTATCATAACAGTCTTATCGAATTCAAATCTATGAAAAAAGAAATGACACCATCAACAAATACCGGAAAAGGAAGAATCATGACGGGCAAAGTGATATCTACCAAAATGACAAAAACGGTCATCGTACAGGTCGTGCGTACCTATGCCCATAAACTGTACAAAAAGACGGTCCGTAAGAGCCATCGTTTTGCGGCACACAATACGCTCCCGGATGTGAACGTCGGAGATACGGTGAAAATGAAAGAAACGATACCGATGAGCAAACGGAAACACTTTATCGTTATCGAAAAATTATGACCAGGTAGTAGAAACTCGACACAAAATTTTTAAGTAACTGGGGATTAAATATTACATGATAGACCAACATAAAAATATAGATGGTATAGTTAAGCAAATGAAAATTTTGCTTGCTCGCTCACGCGAGCAGTCGAGTTTTCACTACCTGGTATGATTCAACGACGTACATCACTTGTAGTTGCGGACAATTCAGGAGCCAGGGAAATGGTCGTGATCCATATTTATGGATCTTCCAAGCGCAAATTTGCAAGTCTTGGAGATATTGTGCAATGTGTCATCAGAAAGGCTGATCCCACGGGGCTCGTCAAAGAAGACGAAATGGTGAAAGTCGTTGTCGCTCGGGTACACAAAGAGTATCACCGTGCGGATGGTTCCTATATCCGTTTTGATGATAATGCGGGAGTGATCATTGATAATGCAGATGATAAAAATCCCCGGGGTACCCGTATTTTCGGGCCAGTTGCCCGGGAGCTCAAAGCACGGGGATGTAATAAAATTGTCAGCATGGCTTCCGAGGTATATTAGTTTATGTCATTCCCGCGCTAGGCGCGAGAATCCAGTCTTATGAAAATACGGAAAGGTGACACAATTATTGTGACGACAGGAAAAGATAAAGGCAAAAAAGGAAAAGTGGAAAAAACGTTTCCTGCTCTGGGATCAGTGGTCGTCCCCGGGGTGAATGTCTATAAACGCCATAAGAAAAAGCAAGGGGAAAAGCAGGCCGGAGGCATTATAGAGATCACGAAACCGATAGCGGTAAGTAAGGTCGTTCTTGTCTGTCCGAAGTGTAATCTTCCTACACGGGTGGGATACCTTGTTACGGCGCGCGAAAAGACCCGGATTTGCAGAAAGTGTGAAGCAAAACTATGACGATTCAGGAACAATATCAGAAAGAAATAGTACCGAAATTAATGAAAGATTTGGGCATCACGAACCCTATGGCCCTCCCGCGCCTTATGAAAATAGTTGTGAACTGTGGCATTGGACGCGAGGCTCTTGCCGATAAGAAAGTTATCGAAAAGGTAGCGGCCCAGCTTGCCGTCATCACCGGTCAGAAGCCGTCTATTACACGGGCTAAACGGGCAATTTCGACATTTAAACTCCGTGCGGGCGACGCCGTTGGGCTCAAAGTGACCTTGCGGGGTCGTTTTATGTCTGATTTTTTCACAAGACTCGTGACCATTGCCCTCCCGAGGGTACGGGATTTCCGGGGAGTGTCGGCATCCGGTTTTGACGGACACGGCAATTACACGTTGGGGATCAATGATCAGACGATATTCGCGGAGCTAGAATATACGCTTATTGATAAGACACGGGGATTTGAAGTAACATTTGTGACCAGGGCCGGTAGCGATGACCACGCCAAGAAACTCTTGACGTATCTGGGTATGCCGTTTGAGAAATAATTATTATGGCCAAAACATCTGATGTTGTTAAATTTGAACATAGTCAAAAATTTGCCGTCCGGCATAAAAATCGGTGCGGGTTATGCGGGAGGAACCGTGCATTCATGCGAAAGTTCGGTATATGTAGATTGTGTTTTCGGGAGCTCGCTCATAAAGGAGAATTACCCGGCGTGACAAAAGCGTCGTGGTAATAACATTATTATGGTTTCAGATCCGATAGGAGACATGTTGGCGCAGATCAAAAATTCGTATATGGCGGGTAAAACCGTCATGGTACTGCCGCATTCTAAACTCAAAGAGGCGGTGGCCAAGATTCTCATGGACGAAGGGTATCTGTCTGCCGTTGCCTCGGCCGGGGAACGCGTGGTAAAAACGCTTGAGCTGCGGCTGCGGTATGACGGTCCGACCCCCAGCCTCACGGATATGAAACGCAAAAGCAAGCCTGGGATGCGGATATATGTTGCAAGTAATGCCATCCCGACCGTTGTCGGAGGCATGGGAGTTGCAATTCTTTCGACGCCCCAAGGGATTATGACGGGGAAGCTCGCAAAGAAAAAGAACATCGGCGGAGAATTGTTGTGTGAGGTCTGGTAATCAATTATGTCACGTATCGGAAAAATGCCAATTACGTTAGGTGATGGAGCATCCATGAATGTATCAGGGAGTTCTGTTACGGTGAAAGGGCCCAAGGGGGAACGGATTTTGACTATTCCCGTGGGACTTGCGGTTTCCGTCTCTGGAAATCAAGTAACCGTCGCGAGACTCAATGAGGAGAGGGACACCCGTTCGCTCCATGGATATTTTCGCGCGGAGCTACAAAACACGGTTGTGGGTGCCACAACGCTATGGACGAAGACATTAGAACTCTCCGGCGTGGGATATCGAGCTGCAATGAGCGGACCAAGTGTTGTGTTAACCGTTGGGTTTTCTCATCCTGTCACAATTACCCCGCCCGCGGGTATTACACTATCCGTGACGGAGGGTAAGATTGTGGTATCTGGGAGCGATAAACATGCGGTCGGACAAGTGGCGGCAATGGTCAGAGCCGTGAAAAAGCCGGAACCGTATAAAGGTAAGGGCATCAAGTATGTCGGTGAATATGTCCGGAGAAAAGCGGGTAAATCCGCCAAAGCCGTGGGAGGCGCCCCCGGAGCAAAATAACTATGCAAGACAGAAAAATCATGAGGAAATCACGACAACGCCGGATCCGTGCGGTAGTGCGGGGTACGTTGTTGCGACCAAGATTGGCGGTGTATCGATCCGGGAGCGCACTATTTGCACAATTGATTGATGATGAAGCAGGGAAAACAATCGTCTCCAAGCGGTCGATTGGGAAAAACACAACGACTGGTGTGACTCTGGGTAAAGAAATCGCAATGCTTGCCGCCAAGCGCAAGATAACGATGGTAGTATTTGACCGGGGTGGAAACCGGTATCATGGAGTTATCAAGGCGTTTGCCGATGCCGCACGGGAGGGAGGATTACAGTTTTAACAGCAAGACAAGCAAGACGAGTCAAAAGCAGGAGAGAGATTGTGCATTTTTACTTGTTTTGCTCGTTTTGCTTTTGACTTGTTTTACTAATTCTATGAAATACCAACAGCGGGGAGACCCGCGTACATCAGAGTTTGCCGAAAAAGTCGTCCAGGTCAACCGTGTTTCCAAAAAGACCAAAGGTGGTAATAAAGCCGGATACTCTGTGCTCGTGGTCGTGGGAGACAGAAAAGGCCGGGTGGGGGTAGGATTAGGGCAGGCACCGGATGTATCATCCGGAGTCAAAAAGGCCGTCAGTTACGCCAAGAAGCATCAAATCATTGTTCCCATGCGGGGAAGGACCATTCCGCATCAAGTGTATGTCAAGCGTGGAGCAGCCAAGATTTTGCTTAAGCCAGCGCCTCCCGGCACTGGAGTTATCGCAGGTGGCGCGGTGCGGGCGGTCGTCGAGGCGGCAGGAATCCGGGATATATCCTCCAAGATTTTAGGAAGTAAAAATCAAGCATCCAATGTCTATGCGACCATGGATGCCCTGAAGCAATTGAAAAACATACAAGTCAAATAGGAGGGTGTACAATTATTTTGATAAATTCCTT
>CAYHFH010000014.1:0-2280 GCA_964355865.1 uncultured Gammaproteobacteria bacterium | reverse complement strand
CGGCCAAAGAAACGCATCGGCCGTGGTCATGGATCCGGTAAAAATAAAACGTCCGGCCGTGGTACAAAGGGCCAGAAGGCACGCGGAAGTATGCCGCGCGGTTTTGAGGGAGGCCAGTCTCCGCTTACCAAGAGGCTGCCATATCTTCGCGGCAAAGGCCGCAACGGATCTCAAAAGCCCAAGGCGTATCCTTTGGATGTTGTTAAGCTCAATATGCTGCCTCCATCGACGATTGTCACCTTGGATCTCCTGAAAAGATATCGTATGATACATGAGAGCGTGTCCCGCGTGAAGATCTTAGGAAGTGGCAAAATTTCTGTACGCTTGACGGTGAACGTCCCGTGCAGTGCCACAGCCTCCAAAGCAATAGTCAACGCCGGCGGTTCGGTAGAATGAACAATCTCATAGCGCCTATACTAAACAGTTGGAAAGTTCCGGAACTTCGCCGGAAAATCCTTATCACCGCTTTTCTTTTTTTCGTATTTCGGCTGTTTGCGCATATCCCCATGCCCGGCGTGGATACGGCCAAGCTTGCCTCATTATTTGCCCAAAATCAGTTTTTGGGACTCTTGGATATTTTCTCCGGTGGCACGCTGGTCAATTTTTCCGTAATGGCCTTGGGGCTTAACCCCTATATCAACGCGTCCATTATCTTGCAGCTTCTTACGATCGTATTTCCTAAGCTCGAGGAATTATCTAAAGAAGGGGAGTTTGGCCGTGAAAAAATCAATCAATATACGCGTCTCATCACCGTGCCTCTGGCCGTCCTCCAGGCCATCGGCATGTATGCACTTCTCAAAAATCAAGGGATCGTGGGAGTTGCCGACCCGCTTACGCTCATCTCCCTTATTCTGACCATGACGGCAGGCACTATATTTGTTATGTGGTTGGGCGAGCTTATCACGGCCTATGGGGTGGGTAACGGCATCTCGCTTCTGATTTTTGCGGGTATCGTGGGCAGGTTTCCGGTCGTCATCGGGCAGACAATTTCGACGGTTACGGCAGAAGTTGTCGGCAACATGCTTGTATTTTTAGCGCTTGCCGTAGGGGTCATTGCCGCAACCGTGACGGTCAACGAAGCAGTGCGCAGGATTACCGTCCATTATGCCCGTCGTGTACGGGGTAATAAAGTGTATGGGGGTTCTACATCCTATCTTCCTCTTCGGGTCAATCAGGCCGGTGTCATACCCATTATTTTTGCCGTATCGCTGGTGTTATTGCCCTCTCTGCTCGGCGGATTTTTTCAACAGTCCGGGCAGCCGGTCTTGGTAAATATCGGAAGGTTTCTCACGGGAGTATTTAATCCGAACAGTATTTCCTATAATGTGATTTATTTTTTTCTTGTGATTGGATTTACGTATTTTTATACCGCCATTACCTTTAATCCGACCAAAATTGCCGGAGAAATACAAAAATATGGTGGATTTATCCCGGGAATCCGACCCGGAAGCCCTACCGCCGCTTATCTCAACTATATCCTGACCCGGATTACGCTTGCAGGTGCGCTATTTTTAGGTGCTATTGCCATCCTGCCTACCCTTGCGGGTGGGGCGACCGGTGTTTCTACATTATTGGTCGGCGGGACGAGCGTCCTGATCGTCGTATCTGTTGTGTTGGAAACGGTGAAAGCACTCGAGGCCCAACTCGTGATGAGAAATTATGATGGATTTTTAAAGGAATAGAAAGGAGATTCTATGAAAATAATTCTTATGGGTATTCAAGGATCCGGAAAGTCGACACAAGGCAATCTCCTAGCTAGTAAGCTTGGGCTTCCCTATTTGTCTTCGGGTCATATCTTCCGCGATATGACACAAGAAAAGACCCCATTGGGGCGCTACATGAAAGAAACGCTCAACGCCGGATACCTCATCCCTGACGAAAAAACCATTCCGATCATCGAAGAATATTTATCCAAGCCGGAGTATACAAAGGGGTATATCCTTGACGGATTTCCCAGAACGGTACCCCAAGCAGAAGTATTTACTAATGGAGTTGATAAGGTTTTTTATCTCAAAGTTTCGGACAAAGAAGCTCTCTGGAGACTGTCCGACCGGTCAGATGAAGGCGTCCGTGAAGACAACACGCTCCAGGCGATCCGCAAGCGGATCAAGCTTTTTCACGATCTGACCGAACCGGTCCTCGATTATTATCGTCATAAGGACAGGCTTATTGAGATTGATGGAGAAAGGTCCGTCGAAGAGGTGCATGCGGCTATCATGGCCCATGCTTCATAAGTAGAAGGTTGTCATCCCGGCCCTTGAGCCGGGATCCAGTTTTTTA
>CAYHFH010000013.1:0-15109 GCA_964355865.1 uncultured Gammaproteobacteria bacterium | reverse complement strand
TCCATAGCGCAAACTGGAGGGTTGTAAACCGCCAGATTTTTTTGGTGAAGAACCGGGATTTGATAGTATAGGAACCAGGAAACGATACAATGGAAACACGCGGATTGTTCGAAATCACAACCTCGTTCGTTTTCCGTTCATAAAGCATGATCGATATAAATGCTTTGGGATGGGTGGCAAGAATTTTTTCTACGACCGCACTGATGCGCGTTTGGACACCGCCAATGCCAAGGTCCCAGAATATGATGGCGAGATGTTGGTTCATATGAAAACAAGAAAAAAATTATTTATCATCGGCATCGTCACTTCCGGCAGGCGCAACAAACTTCTTCGGTTATTGAGCGTGCTTCAGAGTCAATGCGATGCCCTAATAGATGTTTACATAAACGAAAATGGGAGTAATGAATTACTACAAAGAGACTTTTCCACATTTACACGTTTACGTATTATAGTGTTCAGGCAGAAGGAAGCAAACATTTCAAAAGCACGAAACACACTTCTTCGTGCGGCAAGGAGCCGGGCTAAGTGGATGATATTTATTGATGATGACTGTTTGCCGTCAGAGGCGTGGATAGTCACGATCGCAGAATTTTTCCGAAGTAAAAAGGCAATGACAATCAATGCGGTCCAGGGGATGACGAGCGTTGATCCGGATGCGGGTTTATTTACCAGAATTTCGTTGGCGCTGTATCGTCTGTGGTTTTTATATAACATGACCGGTGATTACAGTAACATTCTGGATACGAAATGCTGTGCCCTCCGCTTGTTGCCTCAAGCCTCGGACGGGTTGGCGTTTGACGAGTCGTTGCGTTATGGAAGCGACATTGATTTGGGATGTAGATTACGGATCCGGCTTGGCGACAAAAGCATTGCGCTGCATCGTTCGTGGACCGTGCGCCACGAGGAACGACCCCGAACGCTTGCGTTTATTGCTCACAGGGTGCGCCTCAGTGGCGCGTTCCGGTTGGTGGCTCAGCGGCACCCCGAGATGCTCCGGTCGGCACCGTTATCCGAAAAAATACGGACGATTGGAAAATTATTACTTGAGAAGCGTAAAGTTTTTCACTGAACAACGCGCCCCTACCCACGTCGTACCGGAATCCAGCCAGAGCTCTGAACCGATAAAAAACGATTGAGTTTCATTATATAAACACATAGTATTATCCGTGCATTTCAGGTCATAGAGCGCAACGGTGAGATCGAGATCTTTTTTATACGGATGGCGCGCCTCGATAATTCTGCCATCCGACGTTTCTACGGCGATTTGGGCTGGGACAATTTGAGACGACAGAACTTCTGCTTTTATTTTTCCATTTTGATCTTTGACTGTGAGATTTTTAATCGCGTCGGCATGCCACGGTTCGTATTCTCTGCAGTATAAGGAAGCCTGCGCGCTTTTGATGGCGTCCGGGGAGGGTGGCAGATCATTTACATATATATTTTTTACAATACCGGTGTAGTTAGTGTTGCGGATGAGGAACGTGAGTTTTTGGCCTACAGCCAAGGCAGACCCTTCATAGGAGTACGTCCTATTGGCTTTGTGGTAGAGCGCCTTCAGCTCAATCGTCAGGTATGTGTAGAGCCGCGATCCCCCGCGCCATGGGACACGGGATACTTTTATGACCGACGCGATTTTATTACCGAGCGCGTTGTACACTACGTCTCCAACGGTTATATTTTCCGCGGCCCAATACTCCGGAGGGAAGAAGTTGTTCCCCTGCCCCACCCGTTCAAACGTGAGGTCAACGAGCACGGTCCGTTCCGTTCTGCTGAATGTAAATATGAAAAACACAGTAATACCCACGAGGAGAATACCCATGAAATAATCAAAAAGCGTGAGACGCTTGAGCTTGTTGGTGATGAGGATCTGGATGTTATTTTTTGATTGCTGCGGTTTTTGCATAGAGACATCCCAGGACAATCCAGGACAATTCGCTTAAGGGCGGCGTAAAGAGCCATGGATAAACTTGCGCGGAAAGCAGGTACGTAGCATATCCTATCAATAATGCGGCATTGATGCCAGATGCGGCAGTATTGTCTCCCTTGAAATTCTTAAAGAGACGATACAACACAACTATGAAAAAAGAAATAAATACTCCAAGCCCGATGAAGCCCGTCGCGCTTCCTACCTCTGCCAAGACATTGTGTGGAGCGGTGAAGTGGGAGAAATAATAGGTAGGCGAATAATGATCAAGAATATGATATTGGAATACATCCAAACCCACGCCAAAAATATTTGTGCTTATGATATCTTTGGCAATAGTTATGTGCCGCAAGCGAAACTGCCACCCTCCGGTGTCACCAGTAAATGATGTTGGGACCGAAGAGACTCTAGAAAAAATTGTGGGCAGCAGTAAGAGCAGAACGATAGCGATAATAATGATGAACCGTGGGTTTGTAAATATTGTTAATAATGTGTTTTTCTGCCGGTAATACCATGCGGTTGTCGACATTGCGATAACGCCAATTGCCCAATTTGCACGACTTCCCGTAGCGATAAGCGCAGCGAGTAACATTAGTAAAGACATTCTTAGCACAACGCCCACCAATCCCTTTATGTGCGTCAGAACAAAATATAACGCTGCAGGGAGTATGAGATTGATAAGTGACGCGGGAAGATTCGGTTCGAAATAGATACCTCCGGGTCGATAGAACCCGGGCGTTTCCGTGGGAAATCGTCCAAATGCCCCAGATGAGACATCTTCGAGGATAATGCCGATTGGTCCGCCACGTAATTTTTGGAGAACGATAAGAAGCGCGTTCAGGGAGATAAAGAGTATGATCATTCTGATTGACATAAAAAAAACCTTTTTATCCGAACACATGATGATGCTGACATAAAATAGCAGGACATATTCAACCACGATCAAAAGAGAAAACCAGCTTACGGCGCCAAATGCCGAGAGCGACGATGAGACGGATCCGATGAGAAGAAGCAGTGTAATCAGGATGGACTCCCAAAACAGAGGCAGGACGACAGATGCGCCCCTGCGCGTCCGGAGTATGGAAAAAATAAGCAGAGCCAGGAGCATCAGGGAGAAAGATATATAGTATTCAAACGGCGTTTCCGTGGTAAGTCCTGCGCTTACGGCGGCGCTTGAGATAAACGGGATAGAGAAATATTTTGCTTTAAAAAACAACAGAGTACCGAGCGTTGCGTACCACAATGATGATGATATGTCTTTTGTGACGATGACAAGCAGTGATGCGTAGAGAAAAATTAAAACTGAATATGGTTTATAATTAGTGACGAAAAGATGGGAGAGGACAAACACGGCAAAGATCAGGAGTTCGTCAGGAACAACTGACCGCAACCATTTCCAATATGAAACTGCGAAAGATAGGATTTTCACGGATTGAGCGATTGGCAAATCTATTCGGATTATACGATGCTTACCATGCGTTCGTCGAAAAGGGAATGATACAGAAAAATTCTGTATCAGCATTATACCGGCATGCGACAACCTCGTATCTCATAAAATATTTTAATGGCTATATGGGGCATGGCGCGACAACGGAAACCGGGAATTTAGGATTTGGATTCCTCCATGCCGGATTTATCAATACGCTCAAGCCCGAACGCGTGCTCTGCGTCGGGTCCCGTCAGGGATATATTCCCGCGGTGTGCGCATTGGCATGTAAATATAATCACTATGGCCATGTCGACTTTGTGGATGCGGGGTATGACGCCGGCGAGCCGGACAATTGGGGGGGTACCGGGTTTTGGAAAAAAAACGATCCGCGAGAGCATTTTTCAGTGCTCGGAATCGGAGATTATCTCACGACGCACGTCATGACGTCGGCCGAATATGCGAGGAAGTATCCGAATCGTAAATATACGTATATATATGTAGACGGAGATCATAGTTATGAGGGTGTGAAAAAGGACTTTAATTTGTTTTGGCCGCGTCTTACCCATGGCGGGATGATGGCGTTTCATGATATCAACACGAAGGGGGCGTATAACGACAGCGAATTCGGCGTATGGAAATTTTGGAAAGAGTTAAAAGGCCACCATACGTTGGAGTTTATCGATGGGGTGAATGCTTTAGGGGTACTGCAAAAATAGATCTACCAATATGTTGAGCTCAATTCCTACTATCAGTAGAGACCAATTTGTTGCTCGATTGAGTAAACGAAAATACGAAGACCTTGATCTTGTTACTATGATAGACCGGCATGTCGTAAAAAAACGCGGAGTTATATTTTGTATGCCGAAGCCCGGATCTCATGTGATACTTATGGCATCCGGAGGAATAGATTCAACCGTGGCGTGGTATATCCTGATGAAGGAGTTTGGGCTTCATGTTTACCCGTTTATGGTCACCAATGGTGGTCATCGCGCTCAGGTTTCATCACTGCAGTTTTTTAGCAAGATGTATCAGAAAAAATTTGTCGATTTGCACCATGCGCCGCTCATTGTGCCGGAAGTGACGGCAGCAAGAGAAATTTTTGATATGAATAAGACGAGCAAGCTTACACCACGGGCAATTGTCGATTCCTATGACCCGCAGCATAAAACATTTAATTGGCAGCCGGGCGCGGGATCCGTCATGCTTGAGGTCGGCCAAGCGGCGCTCTACTTGGGATCTCTTCGATCAAGACTTCCCCATGTGTTTACGACGATATTCTGCGGAGCGACAGCAATGGATGGTGTTGGCGTGAAAAGCCAGACCTTCACTTTTCTGCGAACGAGTCTATTGTATATGACGACATTTCTTGCGGATCCTACACTCCAATACGCATCACTATACATCGAAAAGGAAACCGGATGGTGGGCCCGGAAAGCAGACATTATTCGCATCGGAACGGAAGCAGGACTACCCCTTGAGCGCACGTTTAGCTGTTATCGAAGTGGCTTTGTAAATTGCGGGGAGTGTGGTGGGTGCGATACCCGGCGGTGGGAGTTCAAACACGCAGGCGTTGTGGATAAAACGATTTATGAAACAGACGGATGGATCCGGTCCAGAGGCAAGGTTTTCTCCAGGCGCTTGACAGGTCTATTGTCGGGGCGATAGCATGAGTTCATTAGGAGGCAAGGTATGAGAAAGAAAAAAATGTATCGGAAACCGAAAGATGCTCAACGCGCGATAACCGCGTTCCTGCGTGTTGCTTAAACCATGAAAGTAAAAAAATGTTATTGTAAGCCTCAGGATACGCGCATAACTGTACACGTTGCGCTGTTAATAACTGATGAGTAGTAATGATTGTCCGAAATCACACTATTACCACCAAGAAGTCCGGGAGCGCATGGATTCTTCTCGAACCCAATAAAAAATACATCCGCGAACTTAATGAGACCGCGGGCTTCATCTGGTCGCTTCTCAAAAAACCCACAACGCCCGACGCAATCGTGAAAAAAATGTGTCAGGAATATGATGCTCCCAGAAGCGAAGTTATCGAAGATATCACCCGTTTTCTCAAAGAATATAAAAAGCTCGGCCTCATTGAGGAGATTCACTGACGATGGTCAAAGCAAAGAAGAATAAATTTACACATTAATGCCATATTTCTAGTACTTGACTTCATGTAATTCGGTGTTATTATAGAAATATGATTAAACGGCATATTTTCAAGGAAATAAAAGAACATCTAAAAAAGAAGGAAATTACCCTGCTTATTGGGCCGCGTCAAGCCGGAAAAACCTCACTTATGAAGGCATTGATGCGGGACGCAGAAGAGAAACAGACAAAGACCCTTTTTTTGAGCTTAGACATTGACGAGAACAAGCCGTATTTGGAAAATCAAATGCGACTCGTGGAAAAAATTAAACTTCATATGGGAACATCAGGGGGAATAGTGTTCCTCGATGAGATACAACGGAAAAAAGACGCAGGTCTATTTTTGAAGGGATTGTATGATATGGATTTGCCGTATAAATTTGTGGTTTCCGGATCAGGAAGCTTGGAGCTCAAAGAACAAATACATGAGTCTTTAGTCGGAAGGAAGAGAGTGTTTGAGGTTACGACATTGTCATTTGTAGAATTTGTGCATTACAAAACAGCATATGCATATGAAGAGAAGTTAGAAGATTTTATTCGGACCGAATCCGAAAAAACACAAGCATTACTCAAGGAATATGTAACGTATGGAGGATATCCCCGCGTCGTCGCGTCGTCTACTATTCAGGAAAAAACGGCAGAAATAGCGGAAATTTATCAGAGTTATCTTGAAAAAGATATTAAAGACTTGCTTCATTTAGACAAATCAGATGCGCTGACGCGACTATTGAAAATAATTGCGTCTCAGATAGGAGGCATGGTGAATTTTTCAGAGATTGCATCGACCGTGGGAATATCAGAAAAAACGGTGAAAAAATATGTATGGTATTTGGAAAAAACTTTTATTCTCTATCGTCTCAGCCCGTTTTTTACAAACGTACGCAAAGAAGTTTCTAAGTCTCCCGTGTTCTATTTTCATGACATAGGACTGCGTAATTACATGTTGGGACTTTTCACTGATTTTTCAGCAGTTGAGACGCAGGGACACGTGTTTGAAAACTTTGTCTATAAATTATTGCTACACCGCATCCGACATTCTTCTTCAAAGATTCATTATTGGAGATCTCGGGATGATGCTGAGGTTGATTTTATCCTGTCTTCCGGCGTAATGCTAACTCCCTATGAAATAAAATTTGCTCCAAAAGCAGAGATGACCCGGTCTTTTGCTCATTTCATCTCAAAATATCATCCCCAGTATGCTTATGTCGTATATATGGGTGAAGCAAGGCAAGCGTCGCACGAATCGACAAGCGTGCAGTTTGTTCATTTTGGGCAACTATTGAATGTTGAGGATAATCAAAGAGATCGCTTGACCGTCCCTAAGTAATTCTTGTTATTTACCCGCCAGGAATCTTCAAATAGTACGCTGTCCCCTTGGGTCGAGCAGATTTTTTCTTTTCCTTTCATCCTGACATCCATGACGCGGTGGACGATGATCTGAGGGAGATTGGGGAAGGCGAAGGCGATGATGTTTCCCACCGCGACTTTTTCCCAGGGCGTTTTGGTCACGGCAATCGCGTCTCCTTTTTTGAAGACCGGCAACATGCTATTGGAAAGGGCCTGGGCAGTGAATGTTTCCCCCGCGGGAAGGGATTTAAGAAGATCAATGATGCGATCCTGTTTTTCATTGAGAAGTACGCCATCGGACAGGAGCAATACTTTTGTACAAAGCCGCTGAAGGATTGCCATGTTGTGACTTGCCAGGATGACGGTTTTTGTTTTGGCAAGACTCCGTACTGCCGTCAGGCTTTTGAGCTGAAAATCACTGTCCCCTACGGCAAGAATTTCATCCAACAGGAGGATATCAGCGCTTGTGGCGTGTATGGCTATGGCAAACGCTAGCCGCGCCCGCATGCCGGTTGAATACGTTTTGATCGGAGCATCCATAAACCGTCCGATGTCTGCAAATCTGGCGACATCCGGAGACACCCGACGGAGTTTGTGTTTCGATGATCCCATGAGCGATCCCACGAAAAATACATTGTCCCAACCGGTAGCTTCTTCATAAAGCCCCGCTCCCAGATCGAGGACGGCGGCGACCGTCCCGCGCGTTTTGATTGATCCGGTATCCGGCGTCATGATGCCGGCGAGAAGCCGGAGAAGCGTGGACTTTCCCGATCCGTTCGGGCCAAAGAGCCCAACGATTGATCGTTCGGGCACGACAAAAGAGACATCGTCTACAGCTTTCACGACGTGTTCATGACCGATTTTGTTCCACGTCTTTCGTTCCTTCAGGCTTCTGGTTCTTTGGGTATCAAAGGATTTGGAAATATGGGTGATGGTGATTGCAGGTGGTTTGGTCATATCAGATGACATCCGGCATTCGCCGGATGAGTTTTTTAAATACCAAAACGCCTACGACAAGCGCAAGCGTTGCCCAACCGGAAAGGAATAAAAGCTCCGATCCGGGAAATCGTCGGGACAGGAGTATGGCCCGGGTAGCTTCTACGGCAAGTGCCATGGGGTGGAGTTGGATGAATATCCGCCACGGGTGCGGGACGGCCGAAAGCGGGTAGAGAATGGGGGTGGCATAAAATAATAATTGGAGGAGCACATCAACGAAGTTTTGGATATCACGGTAATAGGCGTTGAGTACTGCGGTCATCAGTCCGAACCCGATTTGAAGCACTAGCTGAAGGATGAGTACGAGCGGTAGGAAAAGAACCATGATCAGGGATACTGAATGCCCGAAAAAAGTCAGGAGAACGAGAAGAAAAACCAGAATAACGACGTAATCTGCTATTCGTCCAAAGACGGTGCCGACGACCGGAGAAGCGAGCGGAAATTTATGCGCAAGGATAATGTGGCGATTGGCAACCAACGAGCGTGTGGCTTGGGCGATCGACGAGTTAAAGAATCCCCAAGAGAGAAATCCGGATAGTACCACAAAAAAATACGGGACCCCCTCAGATGTGTGGCGGAAAACGACGGAAAACACCATGGTGGTGATGCTTGCCGCGGCCACGGGCGAGATGATCACCCAGAGAGGGCCCAAGACGGATCCCAGGTACCGCGATGAAATATCGCGTTTGGCAAAGAGAAACGCCACACTCAGCGCTCGGTTGAGCATAAATAAACCCGTGTTTTTCATGGCGGGAGTATTATACTATGAGCGTCGTATATGAAAACAAAACACGTCCTGATCACTGGCTCTGCAGGTCTCGTTGGATCGGAAGCCGTGCGGTTTTATAGTCAAAAAGGGTACGTCGTCCACGGAATCGACAACAACATGCGAAAGTATTTTTTCGGATCCGACGGCGATACGGGCGTCGTACAAGCGTCTCTTATCAAAACATATAAGAAGTATCAGCATCATGCCATTGATATCCGTGACCAACGGGCACTGCTAGACGTATTAAAAAGCGTCCGGTTTGACCTTATCATCCACGCTGCTGGTCAACCGTCCCACGATTGGGCGGCCTCTGATCCGGTGACTGATTTTGATATCAACGCCCGCGCGACCCTATTGTTATTAGAGGCTACGAGAACACATTGTCCCGATGCTGTATTTATTTTTTTGTCCACCAACAAAGTATACGGAGACCGGCCCAATTCCCTGCCGCTGCAAGAATTGGCTACCCGGTATGATCTGCCAAAAAGACATCCACTCCATAATGGCATTTCTGAATCCATGCCTATTGATGCATCGATGCATACGGTGTTTGGTGTATCAAAGACAAGCGCCGACCTCATGGTGCAGGAGTATGGACGATACTTTGGGCTCCGAACCGGAGTTTTCCGCTGTGGGTGCATTACGGGTCCGGTTCACCGCGGTGCTCGCCAACACGGATTTTTGGCCTATCTGGTCCGATGTGCCAAAGAAAAACGTCCCTATGCGGTTTATGGTTATCGCGGAAAGCAGGTCCGGGATAATCTGCACGTGCGTGATCTTATTGAGGCTTTAGATGCGTTTTATGAGCATCCACGCAAAGGCGCGGTATACAATTTAGGCGGATCGCGCGCCTCGAACACTTCAATTGTAGAAGCAATTGCCATGATTGAACGATTGGAGAATATAACGATACAGACAACATTCGTGGATTCGTCGCGCGCCGGTGATCACCAGTGGTATATTTCTGATGTGATGAAGTTCCAAAGAGACTATCCCGGGTGGCAGATCACTCGGACGATGGAGGAAATCATTAAAGAGTTGTGGATAGCGTAACACTGGGTTTCCCAGAGCACTGCCCGTCCGTATCTATATATGAAGCTTATCTATCAGACATGGATAGCAATCCTATTTATTTGTGCATTACCCGTCATAGGGGTCGTTGCCCTATGCATTATGCTCATCGATGGTTCCCCCGTCTTCTACCGACAGCGGCGAGTGGGATATAAAGGCAAACCGTTTATGATGGTGAAATTCCGGACGATGAAACTAGGGGCGGAGCAAATGAAGCGCTATTATGTCCGTCGCAATCAGGCCCGCGGGCCGGTATTTAAAATGTATGACGACCCGCGGTTTACGAGGACAGGAAGATTTCTGAGTCACGTGGGCCTCGATGAGTTGCCGCAGCTTATCAACGTCATCGGCGGAGAAATGGCTATCTTTGGTCCGCGGCCGCTGCCAGTGGCAGAAGCAAAACAATTGAAATTCTGGATGCGGCAGCGTCACGCCATAAAACCCGGCATCATCTCCCCTTGGATCTTTGAAGGCTATCACAGTCGCCCGTTTGATGAGTGGATGAAAAGCGACATTATGTATGCCAAGCAAAAATCCGTGTGGCTTGACTTGAACCTACTTGGCAAGGCCGTGGGGTTTGTTGGGAAGCTTATCGTGCGTGAATTTTCGTTTGACAGACAGTCTTGAGGTTTTGTATAGTAGGACACAGAAGATGGTTGGGATAGCCGCCATCAACAACTATGGTAGAAGTACCCGGAAAATTTATTATTTTTTGTAATACGGCAGCATGAACCCCGCAGGAGCGGGGTATTTTTTTGGGACAGATAACGGATTGACGGATGGCAGTAAAAATGATACTATAGGTTTTTATGAGTGATCGTACCATTCAGGTTCAGCGAGGAGAACGCCTCGGTTGGCGCGTGCCTACCCCAAGAGAGATGATGGTCACCGTTATGTTTCCGGATTCTCCATTTGAGCAGCCCCCCCTTCCCCTTTTTGACTCAACATATCTATCACCGCCACTCACGGAGGGTGTGGACGAGTTTACCGGTGAACAAGCAAATTCATTTAGTACGACTCATGAAGACCAGTTGGCTTTGTTCGGACAAGCACTTCCCAACCTCGAAGACCGTCAAGCGATGTATCAGGCGCGATTAACACTGTTGTATGAAGAAAAAAAACACGGGAACCTGAGCGACGCGCAGTTTGCGGCACACCTTGAGCATCTCAACGTTGGATGGGACAAACCAAAAGATTGGGATATAGTCGACGAAATAGGACAAGGAGAAGCATCCCTTGCCCACGCTAAACGAGCGAGTGAAGAGTATCTAGCGGGCAGAGGCAAGCACGCAGATCAATCATACGATCAGGTTGTGGCGACACCTCTCGGAAATCTTCGCGCACAGAAACAAGAATTTTCGCTTCATGCATATCAAGACATGGATGAAGCCACAAATGCTGTTGAAGAATCAGTTGGAGACTTGAAAACATCTCGATTCCGGGCGCTTCGATTGTCGCAAAAAATGTATGAGACAAAGATGCCCATCGGAGGAAAGATTCAAGCACTTAAAGAACAGATAAACGATTGGGAAAACGAAGCGCCAACTCCCACGAGAAAAACGGTTGCGTTTGTGGCAAGAGTCGGGGTGACAGGTCTTCAAATGGTTGCATTAGCCGGATGCGCACTACAAGGAATTGAGCCGACGTTAACCCACGCCCCTACTCCCACGCATACACCAAGTTCTACACCGACGTCGACGAATGTTCCCGGTCTTGAGACCGGTCAAATGTTTGCGATGACCCAGGAAGGACGCGCCTTTTATGATGCTCTTCAAGTTCATCAGGTAGACATCGCTGATTGTGGTCCGACAAAGATTGGCGCTCTTGTAGATCAAGGTAGGCTATCTTTGGCAAGTGTAGCAGGGCTTACCGTCATGACCACGGAAGCACTCAAAAATACTCCGGAACCCGACCATCTTGTAAGTATGGTTTGTGATGAAAAGGACAATACTGTGAGTTGGTTCTTCAAAAGCGATAGAGATGGAAATGGAAATGGCACCACGGCAGATGATATTTTTATTCCGTCTCAATCACGGGTGTTGCTCCCCGGTGTATTAGTAGACAATGTACCAACGATCATGATGCCGGATGTTAACGCTAAAGGACCAGGGCAACAAGTAAAGGCACCGCACTGGAGCGCAAAAGGAGGAGAGATTCCGTCAGATGTTCGACCGTTAGTGAGCATAGGAGAAGAAAGTCTCCGCACCTCATTAAGAGAAAAAGGAATACCAGATGGTATTCAAATCAAGACTGTATTTCGTGGGAGCGGCAATGACTTTCGTATGGGAAGCGGAATAATCACCCCCGATGGAACCGCAATGTTTTTTCCAAAGTTTGATGATAATATTGATGGATTCGCATGGCGACCTGATTTACAATTACCTGGCAGGCAGTGGCATTGGGAAAAAATTACCCTCCCCAAAGGAGTAAACGGTAAGATTGATGTATTTATTGACGAGGCGAGCGACGTGCCCCAGATGGTTGTGCTTACCGCTGACGGGAGCCGGATGATTGGGTGGTTTAATAATACAACCGGGGTGTGGGAGACGCCCGACGGTAAAATTCTTTCCAAAGAAACGGTGCCTACAAATACCCCAACAGCAACGAAAACACCGACGAGTACATCGACGTTTACTCCATCACCCACTTTTACATCAACCATGACGCTCACGCCGTCACGCACGCCCACGGTCACGACCACGCCAACGATAACTATGACGCCAAGTCCGACGAGGGCGCCATTTATCGAGCGTCCAGATCTGGAAGCCGTGCCGCTGGATACATGGGACAAGTGTGCGAATAAAACTTCTGAAGTGCCATCATATTGGATGCAAAAAGCACGTAATGATTATGAAACAACACTCAGTAAAGAAGGTAAAACTATCGATGCAGTTGTGAGTGCGTTTAAAGCGGGTGGAAAATATGAGAAGCCCAATTTTTTAATAATCGGAAGTCAAAGAACGCCGGATGGTGGTGTTAGCATTGGCTCTATAGCATCCACGCTAGATGCTGTTGCCATAGGAAGTGGCCAATGTACCATTAATAATGCAACATTTGGAGGCAAGACAGGACTAAGTATAAATGTAAATGTGGGTTATTTTATTCCTTTCGATTCACCAGGGACCGTAATTGCTGTAGTTATGAATGTGACGTATTCAGATGATGGCGTTAGGGATGGGACAACCGTGTTGGGCGCTCGCGGGATACATACCGCTTCAGGGGCAATGCAACTAGGAGCCAAACCTCAAAATGGTGTGGTGTATCGTGTGCGAGCAATGGCGGGTTCGGATTACACTAGTATTGCTAAGGGCGCTATACCAGATGCGCTAAGGTTGGTTGACCCTCGGGATATGGAACGCTACAACCAAATTGGTCTTTCACTGAGCGAGGTTTTTGGTATGCCGACGAGGGAAGAAGCCTCACCTGTTCTTTATTCAAACAAGGGAAAAGCTGATGCTGTAGCTTTATCAAAATTCGTTATGGATAAACCCATGATGTTGGTGGCTGAGATAATAGCCAAAGATTAAACACGTAGTCACCCACCCGACTTCTCTCTTGATCTTTATCACTAATCATGATCAAATGGATTAAGTGATGATCATGAAAAAAGTAGTATTCATCTTTCTTGGTTTGCTCGGGATCAGTGCAATTGTATTGATTGTTATCGGATTGCAAAAGATACGATCATATCCTTCTCCACGACCGATTTATGTAACCGAATCAGATCGGGACACTCCTGCGAATCTACTCGATAAAAAGCAGGACAGAAATTATGTGACTACGCTTGCCAAATCCCCAAACACTCTTCAGATCCAGGGGGTGATCAGTAATATAAAGAGCGATTCATTTACCATCTGGTCGCAAAAAAATTATCAGGTTATAACAAATGATAAAAGTGTCACTGAGTGCCGGGACAAATTCATTAGACTCCCCGACGGGAGCCTAGCTTTAGCATATTCGGTCTATCTGGACCTTTCCAGATATATAGCAACAATACAAACGAATCGGGAGACATATGTGAATCAGGGAAAACTATCTCTGTATAAAGATGCATACAAACTGATAGGGTCGGATACATGGGTGACCGGTGCTTTTCAGGAACAGGAAGGTAAGGAGAAGAAGTATATATTGGATGTGTTATTAGTGTATGGATGTAAATAATTTTTGCATGAGATGGCGGAGCCTGTCCCGAGCGATCGAGGGATCCACGCTCGCAATGTCATTTAAAACGTTAACTCCGATAATTATCGGATTCATTTTTGCATCGTTTTATTTGACGGCAAACGTATCCGCACAGGTGACCAATTTTTGTTCGGCGCCTTGTGGGCAAACCAGCACGACATGCACCGATCAGTTATTGGATCCAGATTTAGCGGCAGGGTGTCCACAAGAGCAGAAAGAGGTTTGGATTGAATGTCCCCTATATCCACCGCCTGATTGCGTGAGTGGTTTGAGGTGGGTAAATGTAGCTAAAGAAGGCTGTCCAACAAGTGAACGCGTTCCCTGTATCCAGCAAATCTGTTGCACGCCCTGTAATGCTGGGGACTGCGGGACGGCGCTGCCGACGCCGACGGCGGCCGTGACGACTACTCCTCCTCCGGGATCAACACCGACGGCGGCGCCGACCGGAGCGGCTGGTGTCCCCGCGCCATCGGGGTCTCCGTCTCCGGGCTGTACGGAGGGCGGGCCGTATATCAGCGCGTGGTCGGTGTGTTCGGCAAGTCCGGCAAAGAAATCGAGAACCGTAGGCTATGATTGCTATACCGGCTACGTCCAAACGGTCGACTGCATGGGAGCGATACAAGCCAAAGGAGTCGTCGTCTCTCCGTCCGACACTTCCTGCAGCGCTGTGGCAAGCTCAACGACCGGCATCACGGGCGCTGTTCACCAGTTTACTGCGGGGTCAGCAAGCCAGCCCACCCCTCAAACGCAATCAGGCAACAATTATGTCTCTTTCTCCCCCATCGTGGGAGGAAGCTACACAATTGCCTCAACGGCACCGAGTGACTATACGCTCACCCGTGCCTGCTGGAGTAAGAGTTTGAACGCTCCCCTGTCCGGCGAGGGGCTTTCTACCACCCTCTCTGTCCCCACAGACGGAGATACCCTTGCCTGGCAGTTGGGCTACACGTTCTCCGGGCCGTGGGTCCAGACGGGCGGCGGAGGCAATGTCTATGGGGCTGGAGCGCTGACGTCGAAAATTCCCGGGACGGTGTCTCCCCGTGCTTTCCTCCTCGACGGATCCGGCGGGACGCCGGGGCTCGTCACCTACGGCACGAGTTATGACTTTGACAGTGACCCTTTGCTCACCGGAGAAAGCTATGTCTCCTCTACTAACTGGCTGGCCAATGATTCCCATTCGGTCATCAACTACTACGACCTCCTCTACCGCAGGTTCGGCGGCATGACGACGGCTGATTCGTTT
>CAYHFH010000012.1:0-15449 GCA_964355865.1 uncultured Gammaproteobacteria bacterium | reverse complement strand
CAAAACCTCTGGGCAGTCAATGACTATTTGAATCTCGGATACAAAATTTATTATTACCATACTACTTTGGGGACTGAGGTCGATTTTATCCTCTATGGCGAGCGGGGAATCGTAGCTTTTGAGATAAAGAGATCCGCTAAATATTCCCGGTCTGATTTGAGAGGGCTAAAAGCCTTTTTGGCTGACTATCCGGCGGCCAAAGGGATTTTGATTTATGGCGGTACACGAAAGATGTATGAAGGTAAGATAAAAGTTATTCCTATCTCCGAAGCCCTAAAGACCTTAGCGGATTTATTGTGAACACCACCCTTCGGGATTGATATATTCACGTCTTGTTATTCGTTACTTCGTTGCTCCGTTACTTCATATGGGCACTTCATGATATCTTGACATCGGAATACGCTCATTTCATACTGGATGAAGGAGGGATGTTTATGAAACTATTCTATCAATTTGGATGCACAGTCATTGTCCTCCTCTCGTTATCTCTATTCGGCAAACCTACTCTTGCGGCGACCGCAACTCCCCCACCGGAGACAGATGAGAAAACCATCGTTACGTCCCTGACTGGAACGGCGATTGTGCCGGGCTGGAACTTCCTCAAGCTCGGCGCGGCATCCTGTGCTGCCGGAACGATCATGGACGAACTACAAGCCGATGCCGGTGGTGGTGTACGGCTTGATTCGTTCTGGGTAGGGGCAGGCACGTCGATTTTGGCAGGACAAACATGGAAAGAATATGTTGCCGCAGATGAAAAAGCCATGACTTCCGTCATTCCTGCCGCATCCAAACTTGCCCTCTATACCGCGTCACGCTTCTATGTGGATTTTAATGAAAACGCTTGTTCTCAAGAACGTCCAGCCAAACAAAAAATGCAAATACAAGAGGCACGCGCCGTCGCCGTGCAAAACGTAGCTCCGGTCAATCCGCCGAAGGAAAAAGGCTCATTCGCTGCAACAATTACTCAGCCCATCGGCCGAATATTCTCCTGGCTTGTGGAAGCCTGGACCGGCGGGATAAAAATGGTATGGAGCCAGGTGACAGGGCTATTCGGAAAAGGGACGAACAAGTAACATTGACCTCTTGAAAAACTGTCCGTTCATTGCGTATAGTATCCATATCTATGCATCCCGCAAAAAAATCAATCGCTGATCATATCGGCAGCTGGACAATCATCATATCAGCCGGATTATCACCGGTCTTTTTTCTCCCCCTGACCCAGGACTACTACGACCTCAATAAATGGCTGCTTCTTATCGTCAGCGTGTGTATCACGATCGTGCTCTGGACGTGGCGCAGTATGACGTCCGGTCACATAACGTTTACTTGGAATACAAACGCACAAGCATTCGGCGTATTGGCTCTGGCCGCCATCTTGAGTCTTCTCATGAGTTCACCAAACAGAATTGAGGCGCTCATTTCGCCGTTTGGCGCGGGGTCATTTTTGGCCCTCTTTCTTCTCATCCTACTCGGGAGTACCTTTCTGGATGAAAAATCCAAAAGCACGTTGCGCTGGCTCCTTTATGCGGTAGTGAGCCTCACGGGGCTCATCGCCATTTATCAGTTCTTCGGCCTTTCGCGTATCGCTGGTCTTTCCGGTATTCCCGGTCTTGCATACCTCTCCGACCCCCTCTGGACACCCGTAGGAACCTCCGTGGGACTTATGACGATCGCGGCCGTGACCATCCCACTGCTCATCGGCGAGATTGTAGAGCGCAAAAAGCAGGGACACGATACCCACATGATTGCAGCGATCGTCATGACCATTGCGGCTCTGGGCGGCCTCATCCTGACGGCCTACCAAGCCATACCGCTCCTGGTGTCCGGCATGCTCCCCTATTGGGCCGCGTGGCAGATACTTCTCGAGAGTTGGAAAAATCTTAAACAATTGTTTGTGGGCGTCGGCGCGGAAAACTTTCTCTCTGCGTTTACCGCCGGCCGGCCCACAATCCTTAATATGGCGTCCAGCTGGAGCAGCCGGTATGCGATAGGCTCGTCGCTTGTGTTTCATATCGCGACCGTCTATGGCGCCTTGGGCCTCGCAGCATTAACATTCGCCTTCGTCTCCCTGTGTAAAGGGAAATACCCGGTCCCTGTCTTAGCAAGCAGAATCACCGCGCTCTTGGCCCTCATCTTCCTTCCCCCGAGTTTCCCAGCGCTCCTCCTCATCGTCATACTGCTTATGGTGGACGGACATGGAACCGTGTCGCACCGGACCATCCCCAAAAAACCAGTCCTTCTGTATGGCGTCGGAATAGCCGTGTTCATTGCGATTGCAGGACTCGTCTATGGACTGTATCGGGTCTATGGCGCGGAACTCGCCTTTGGCCGGTCTCTTCAGGCTCTCCAAAAACGCGATGGAACGGTTGCCTATAATGCGCAGATTAAGGCAATCACCTTCAATCCTACATCTCCTCGATTTCATATCAGTTATAGCCAAACGAATTTAGCGCTTGCCAATGCTTTGGCTGGTACAGCAAGCTCATCTGCCGCACCCGAACAGGTCAAAAAAGACCGGGAAACTGCGACTCAACTCGTCCAGCAGGCAATACGCGAGGCAAAACTTGCTGTCAATCTCGCGCCCACCAACATCCTCGTCTGGGAAAATATTGCAGCCGTCTATCAGGAGCTCACGGGAGTCGCCCAAGGGGCCGACCAATGGACCGTAGCCGCCTACCAACAGGCCATGCAGCTGGATCCCACTAATCCGGCGCTTCGGTTGCGCCTGGGCGGGGCCTACGTCGGCCAGCAAAAATTTGACCGGGCGGCAGAGCAATATATTGCAGCTATCGGACTCAAACCCGACTACGCCAATGCCTACTACAACCTCGCCTTCGTCTACCGAGAAACGAAAAAATATTTGGCAGCCGCCCAAGCTATCCGCGAAGCCATAAAGTATGTGACGCCGGGGAGCGATGGCGCCACACAGGGACAAAATGAGCTTGACGCTCTGCGCGAACTACTCACGGAGAAGGAAAAAGCGATATTGGATAACGCCAATACCTTCCAAACCAATGAACCACTCATCGCGCCGTCCACCAAGAAATCGACCACCGAACCTCTCTCCCCGCTGCCATAATCAATCGGTAAATTTTAACCTCCCGGCGGCCGCCCCGGCGAAGATGAAGCAATAGAGGACGAGCCCCATGAAGAAACCTTTGAACGCAAACACGATCCCCTTCTCGGCTACCATGAAGGCGAGGAATTTGCGGGTGAGGAAGAGGTGACATACAAGCAGAATTATGAATAGTGAATTAAGAATTATGAATGTATTGCTTCTCACCAAATCATAATTCATACTTCGTAATTCATAATTCAACGCCAAAACCATACCGAGCAAAATGAACCATACGATGCCCATAACAACAGTGCCAACACCCGAAATTGTGGTGAGGGCCTCCTGCAGGGTCGTGGCAACCGGATCGAATTTTTTGCGTCGCTGATACAGCTTGGTCCAGTAGTACGCCCTCAGGAAATATTTTTTGGCGACGGGCCAAAACGGCTCAAACTCGTGCCGGACCCGGACATTGGGCGCGAAAATGATCGCATAACGCCGCGCTATCCGGTACGTGAGCTCGATATCTTCAACTAAGGGTGCCGGATACATCTCATCAAAGCCGCCGAGACGTTGGAACACGGTTTTTTTGATGGAAGCAATCCGTGTCGAAAATAAAAAGTAGTAGCCACTTTTGTCCCGCTCATTGATCCAATAGGACCAGTCACGAAGCGCTTTATAGTTGGGAAAAAAATCTTTCGACCGCTGCTCTTTGACCCATACTCCGGTGACGGCCACCACGTCGGGATCGTCCGTATAAATTTTTGCGAGATTGGCAAGCGTGTCGGGGTAGAGCTCAACGTCGCTGTCTAAAAATACAACAAACTTGCCGCGGGCGACGGCCACTCCCCTGTTCCGAGCGACCGCCGGCCCCATGTTTTTGAGAAGACGGATTACTCGTAATAACATCTTGTCATTCCCGCGAAAGCGGGAATCCAGTATTTTCTTAGGCTGGACCCCCGCCTGCGCGGGGGTGACAGGCTCAGTCGATCCATCATCGACGACTATCACCTCATAACTGGGAGCCTTCTTGGACTTCTGTATTGACCCCAGAAGCCGCCCGATGGTGTCAGACGAATTGTGGTAAGGAATGATGAGAGAAAAAAATAATTTCATTGGTAGTATTACTTTTTGATAAGTAGTCCCCCTATCGTCGGGCTGGGCAGAAAGTGGGCAGTTATATATGCTTGATCCGCGGGCAAGATGGTCGTTACGCGCTTGACACCGCCTTCAAAAATATACTTCGTCTTTGTTTTTTCCAAAGCCTGAATCAGTGAGGGCAACGGGCGGGACAGGTACGGCGCGGATTGCCCAAACGGCGTACAGCAAACCACATATGGATGCTTATAGTAGAGGGTTTCCCCGGTCAGATCAAGGATGTATTCCGTGGTGGGAATAGTTTTATAAAGCATCGTCAACTGCTTGACCGTTTCGGCATTGGTCCACGCGCGTTTAGGGCCATTAACCGATATAAACACCTGCATGAGCCGGATTGATCCCAGAATAAACACTGCGAAAAAAACTCCGGTCGGGAGCAGATGAGCATGATTTTTTGAAAGCTCAACCGTCTTTCTCCAGAGCATGTCGACGGCGTCAGCGGCGTAAAACGCGATAAAGACAGCGATGGGGATGAGGTACTGCGTGTGCTTGAGCGGCACGATCTGTACATAAAAAATAACGTAGGTAAAAAAAGTCGCAGCGATGAGGAATTCGGACCAGATTTTATTAGGGGGTCCTGCCGCGGCAACCTCTTTTTTTGTCATTTTTGATTTACTCTGGACCCCCGCGTGCGCGGGGGTGACACTCAAAAACGGAGTAACCAATCTATATATTCCAACGAAAATGGCCACCAACCAAATCGCGTGATTGACGACCAGTCCTCCGTTCCAGCCGGCCGCACCGTAAAACGTAACGTTGGGATAAAAGAAAAGATCAGGCATCATGATGAATGACTGACTGATTTTATTGGCCTCAAGACCAAGCTTTGTGAGTGAGTACCATACCTGATCAATATTGCCCAATGTCAGCGTCCAGAGAACAAAAAGAACAAGCGGTAAAAATATTCCGATGAGGAGATTCCAAAGACCGTTGAAAGATTCCCGGAATTGAAACTTCTTTAATTCCGGGAATCGGATAGCACGAAGCGCCTCAACGATCACCGCTACCCCCACCTGGGGAATCGTTTTCGGGAGGATGAGAAGAGACATGCCATAACAGATTCCTGCAATCAGGCTCCAAGGTACTTCCTTGCGAAGCTGCAAGGAAGTACCTTGCAAAACGAGAGTCTGGCAAACCATGCCCGTCATCGCAAAAAGAACGGCCAGGGTATCTGGCCGGATTTCCAAAAATTTATCAAAGGGAATAGGCAGAAATGCGAGGATGGCGCCGACCAGGATTGCCGTCCAACTCCGGCGTACCAGCCAAAAAAGGAGGATAGTCACCCCGACGAGAGCTACAAATATAATGAAGGCCATTACGCGCGCCGCAAGAATTGGTGCGATCCCGCCTCCGAACGCGAAAAGGGGCATGAGAAAAAGATGAAATCCCGGCGGAAAGAAAAATAGAAAGTCTACATAGGGCCTGCGACCGGAAAAAATCTGGTAGGCCCACGACAGGTGTGCAAATTCATCGACATCAAAGTAGCGCGTCAAACCAAGCTGGTAGTGCCAGTTGAGGAGGGCGGCAAGCAGCATGAGAGAGCCTGCTGTTAATCCAAATTCAATGCCCCGTTGTATTGATTTACCCATCATGCTTATCAGACAATACTACCAATATCAAATAATACCAATACTACCAAACAAATCGATGTCACTTTTTTTCATTGGTAGTATTTGATGATTGGCTTATTGGTAGTATTGGTAGTATTTAACCATCTCCCGCACGGTCCTCCACATCGTCCCCCACTGGTTGCCGCCGCCCGAAGCACCGTCACTGCGGGCGCGGTGGGTGATGGGAATTTCTGTGACCGAAAAGCCTAATCGTTTTGCCCGAATGACGAGTTCTGCATCGACGAAGGCAGAATGTGATGTCAACGTGATGGTTTGAAGCATTGACCGGCGCAGTAGACGGACGGAGTTGATGTCATGAAGGGTAATACCAAACAATAATCGAAGTAGTGTGTTGTAGATCCACGAAGAAAGGAGCCTGTTGGTTGGATCGCGGCGGATGACCCTCCAGCCGAGCATCATATCTGACGAATCGGATGAAGGAATTAATTTTTCCAATTCCTTTGCCCCCACCTGATAATCTCCGGGGATCGTAAAGAGCCAGTCATACCGGCCCGCGTAATACAATTCTTTAATCGTCCTGCCATACCCCTGATTGGCGCGGTGGGTGATGACGCGAAGCTCCTTAAATTTTTTAGCTACGGTGACAAGGTTCAACCCTGTCATGTCCCGCGAGCCATCATTGATCACAACGATTTCAAATTTCTTGGCCACCCGTCGGCCCACGGAAACCGCTTCTGCCACGACCGTCTCTATCGTCGCTTCATCGTTGAAAGCCGGGATAAGGAAGGAGAGAGAGGAAAGCTTCATCATAGTTACCAGTAGTGTATTTTGTATTTCCCGTAATACGCAACAGTTTGTTTCAGTCCAGTTTCCAAATCCGTCGAGGGTTTCCAGCCTGTTAATTTTTTTATTTTCGCAATATCGCTCGTAAAGTCCCCCGGTTCCTGAGCCGCGCGTTCGGGAGAAAAGGACGTCCGCTTGATATTCCCCGATCCGACGACGCGGATAATCGTTTTGGCAAGCGTGAGGAAATCGCTCGCCGAGGGCATGCCGACGTTAATCACCTCGCCATAGCACTGTGCGATCTCGGCGCATCGGAGCATAGCATCAATACAATCATCAATAAAAAGAAAATCGCGCTTAAGCTTCCCGTCGCCATAGACCGGGATTGTTTTGCCATCCATGGCAAGCCGCACAAACCAGTTCACCACCCCGTAGTGGTCGTGCTTCATTTGGCTTCGCGGGCCATAGATATTGGTAAGCCGAAAACAAATTGATTGAATCTTGTGAACATCGTGGTACACCTGCACCATTTTTTCGGCGGTAAGATTCGTGATTTCATACATGCCGCGGGGATTGGTCGGGGCTGTTTCGGACACCGGCAATTTGACCTGTTTCCCGTACTGACCGCGCGTTCCGGCGTAGATGAAACGGACCTTCGGATTGTATTTTTTACATGCTTCCAAAAGAATTGCCGTCCCGCGGATATTCACATCGATATCCGGAAATGGGTCGGTGAGACTTAGGATATGATCCGTCTGTCGGGCGAGATGAAAAATATAGTCCTTGCCCTTCACGGCGTTGGCGATCTCCCGCGCGTCACGGATATCGCTTTTGATGATCGTTACGTGTTCTTTTACGGGTTCAATATTAAAAATATTTCCCCCCAGCCCGGGCGTGAGGTTATCGAGAATGGTCACCTTCGCCCCAGCTTTCACCAAGGCAATGGAAAGGTTGCTCCCGATGAACCCGAGTCCCCCGGTAATAAGAATTTTTTTACCAACAAAAGTACGTTGCATCAGGTCAGATTGTAGCATAGAATAACAAACGAGAATGAAAACGGATGTACACTACTATGCCACGCCCAACGGCACAAACGTTATACGCGAGTTTATTCTTTCGCTTGAGAAACGCCAACAAGCTAAAGTCCGCCGCATATTTCAAACGATCAGCGAATATGGTCTCTCCTCTATCCTCCCCCATACAAAAAAATTGACCGGGACGCCACTTTGGGAAATACGCATTTTGGGAAATGACAATATACGAGTGATATACGTTGTTCCATTTATGAATACCGTTCTCGTCCTCCATGGATTTATTAAAAAATCGCAAAAAACACCACCGCGGGAACTGCAGATTGCCCAAAACAGGTTGAACGACTGGCAACAGAATCATTGACAGGTGATATCATATATGATATAAAATTTCTATATGAAAAAAAGAAAAATTCTCTACTACACGTTTGAAGATGATCTGAAAAGAAGCTTGAAAGATCCCGGATTTCGTAAAGCCTGGGCTGATTCCGAAGCGGAATATCTTGTGTCCAAAGCAATCATCGAGCGTCGGCTCGCAAAAAAACTTTCCCAAAGGGATCTCGCACTCCGTGTCAAAACATCTCAGGCGGCTATATCACGCGTGGAAGCTATGTCCGGCAACCCATCCCTCTCGTTTCTCAAACGAATCGCCACAGCGCTGGGGACTAACCTGCGTATTTCATTCTCATAATATGGGCGCACTCTTGCCTGTCTTCGTAGCCATCCTTCTCACCCTTGCCAATTCCAGTAATTTCCTCGCCGGGGTCCTGGGGACGCAGGCCGGGGAAGTGTATCTGGGGACGACGCATTATTACGAAGACTACTTCCTTTACCTCAATCAATTCTTCCAGGGCGCCCATGGCGGGTGGCTGACGCTCAACCGTTATACAACCGAATCAACTCCGGCGTGCATTCTGTTCTGGCCAAACATACTCCTCGGCAAACTCGGCGGGATTATCAGGCTCTCTCCGGAGATTAGTTATAACGTGTCCGTCTTGTTCCTATCTTTTTTTGTCTTACTGACGATCGTCTCTCTCATGGCACATTCGTTTCTGAAGGATAAAACGAAAGCGTTCATCGGATTTCTTTTGGCAACACTCTCCACATCGCTTATCAATCACATCTGGGTCAACGGAAGCCCCATGTGGTATCCGTTTCAACTGTGGAAAACGCCAAACTTTGCCCTTGACCGCCTGGGCGGCGTCCCCCACCAACTCGTCCAAACACTTTTATTTCTACTCGCTATGCACGCATGGTTTTTTTACCGTTCAAAAAAAATCCCCGCCCCTCTCATCACCGGAGTGCTTCTGATACTCCTCACCACCCTCAATCCCGTCATGAGTGCTATCTTTCTTGGGACTCTCTGGGTGACAAACATTATTATCCGTCCCAAACAAGCCATTTCATGGATGACCCTTTTGGTGATCAGCATCGCCGTTGCCGCTACTGCATGGTATTACAACGGCCTATCAAGTCTTGAACCGCACATCCAATCCAAACTCTGGGAAGCCGGCCAGCAGATCACGACGACCCCGCTTTTCATGATCCTCTCCATCGGCCCCATAAGTTTGTTGGGGACAATCGGTGCAATAACGCTCGTCAAACGTGCCCGCCCGGTTGAACTATTTTCTATCATTCTCCTCATCGCCTGTTACGTCCTCTATTTCTCGCCAATACCCAAACTCGTTGGTATCTCCAATAGCCGCGTCCTGTTTCCCGCCATGTACGCCGCGTGGGGCATCCTGGGAGTCCTGGGACTTGAGACAATTGCATCCCTCCTTGTCATTCCCGCGCTAGGCGCGAGAATCCAGAATTTCATGAACTGGATCCTCGGGTCCCTCCATTTCGG
Source organism: uncultured Gammaproteobacteria bacterium (assembly GCA_964355865.1). GTDB lineage: Bacteria > Patescibacteriota > Microgenomatia > UBA10105 > UBA927 > CAZLDC01. Next base: position 6,002 of record CAYHFH010000012.1, on the reverse strand, counting down.
CGGGCAGGCAAGCCCGAGGATGACAATAAACACCTCTTTTCTTACGGTCTTATTGTCTCTTCTCTTTCTCCTCGCCTCCCTTCCCACCCTCCAGTGGGAACTGGGGCAAAAACTCATCGTCAAACCGGAAGAGCGCATCCCTTTGCTTTATCTTCCCAACGACGTCTCCGCATCATTTTCTTTCCTGCGCACACAAGGGACTTTTGACGATATCACACTTGGCAACCCTCTAAGCCACATGGATGCTCTCATCCCCGCCCTCACCGGCCACACGGGCTACACCGGACATCCGTTCGCAACGATCAATAATGAACAAAAAAAAGCCGGAGCAATGAAATTGTTTCAATTAAAAATGACCGCAATTGAAGCCAAAGAATGGTTAAAAACTAATAACATCCGCTACGTTCTTTTTACTCAATTTGATGGCGATATCAAACGGTTTTGGCTTGGCCTTCCGTTTCTCAAAATTATTTTTACCAACTCCCACGCCACGGTCCTGGAAACTTTATAGCGGTTTAACTATACTTTTGGCTATACTATGGAACTCATTATAGTCCTAGCAATCTCTATCGGCATTACGATTCTCAACAGCTCCCACGTCATCATCCAGTGGATCGCCAATAAACCGGGGAGTACATTTACTGCTATCGCCCACTCCTACGCCGACTATTTTCTCTATGTGGGGGCCATAGCTCAAGGGGCCGCCGGCCGGTGGATATGGGCAGAACATCTTTTTACCAACGAATCTATGGGAGCCACCTGGTATTACTGGTTTTATGTGGCCCTCGGCCACATCGGAAGCTGGGTTGGGCTATCACCGTTTGGAACCTACAACGTGAGCCTGATCATCCTTGTTTTTTTGCTTTGCCTCACCTGGTATTTTCTGACAAAAACGCTCTACCCGACCAACCGGTTTCTCCGATGGATGAGTTGGCTTATGATTTTTACAATGACAAACTTCTATTGGGACGGAAAGCTGCTTGGACAATTCTGGTTCTCTCCCGCTCTCCTGTTTAGCCGCCTCGGCGGAGTCCCCTATCACGTAACACAGTCCATTCTTTTCATAGTGTTGGCAATCGTCTTGACACGAATCTTGACCATAAAATCCGCTTTCCGAATTATGAAGTATGAAGTACGAATTATGGGGAAACCATTCGCTTCTTCATTCATAATTCATAATTCGCTATTCATAATTCCCTTGGCATTCTTTGCAGCCAACGCTAATCCCGTACAGATGCTTTTATTTGGCGCTTCTGCCGTGTTAACCGCCGGAATCGTGGCACAGGGATCGTGGATCCGAAGGGGCGGAGTAATTAGCTTAATCTTCGTAGCAGGTGGGATAGGCGCGATCTCCACCAATGTCGAATTTTCCCGTCAGGCCGTATTTACCGCGGCCCGCATCTGGGAATTGGCACAGCAGGTCCCCCACTCCCTCCCAATTCTTCTCCTCTCCGTGGGTCCGGTGGTGTTTTTTATTCCCTTCGGCCTGCAAAAAATATGGAAAGCGAAAAATCCACTTCCCACTCTCCTGATCATTTGGGGTCTCCTTTCTTTTATCTTATTTCTCTCCCCCATCCCCCGTCTCATGGGGCTTTCCCCGGTCCGTTTCCTCCACCCGGTGCCCTACGCGGCGGCCCTGGCCATCCTCGGGGCAGAAGGATTGATGGCATTATCCGGGCTACTTGCCCGCAGATTAAAAAATATCGTAACGCTCACCACAATCCGCGTGGCATTAATAGCTCTCTATCTCCTCCTCACGATCCCTGCCATAGCCCGCCAGTTTACCGAGAGAATCACTCCGGCACAAAACCCGCAGCTTCTCATGGATACGATCTACAACCACGTTCCTGCCCCTATTACCGAAGCGCTAACCTGGATACGGGTGACAGGGTTGAACCCTGTCAGTCAATCCGTCGTCCTTGTCGATCCAGCAATCCCCATCGAAGTGCTGGTTCCCGTATTTACCGGCTTGCCGTCCTTCTCCGGTCACCCCATCCATACGCTTTACCCGGATGTCAAAGAGGTCAAGCGGCAGGAATTTTTCGGGGGGAAGATGAGCCCAAAGGATGCGGAGCAATTTCTCAAAGACCACCGGATCGGCTACATCATCACGACGCCCGCCCGCCGTTTACCGCTGAATCTCCGGAAGGCATACGACAATACCACAGTCACAATCTACAAATCTACAAATGGCAAATCTACCAATGAATAAATCAGAGGATGTTCAAAGCTATTTAACCTGGAAGGTTAAAATTTAAGCTAAGCACTTCACACTTCTTTTCCCACCCCGCAGTCACCTCAATAGAAGTAATAGCTGAATTTCCCAAAAATACATTAACATTTCCATCTGCTTCGGAGCTAAAAACGGTCGCTGGTTTTATTCTTTTTGCTCGTTCGTCATGCACAGCGACATTAATCTTCAGATTGACGTTGCCACAAGCGCACGTTGCTTCTCCTGAACTTGTCGACTTTAAATATTGATCTCCATTATCCACTCTATCGCCTAGACCGCTATCAGCCGCGTCTAGAGCTGCGTCGAATGCAACGATTAAGCGAGGACACCTCGGAAGATCAACATTTATAAACTGCTGAATATTTTCACCACTAATTTTTGCCATAATCATTATTTCTATTAACGTCTACAATCTCAATCGCCGGTAGCTTATAATACCTCTATGAATAGAGCGTTTTATAGCATATTCAGGCGTCAATTGCAAAAAATATACCATCATCCAATCCGAGTGGGACTTATCCTGACGCTACTTTTGCTCCTTGTCCACCTCCTCATCATTGATGACTACGGCATCACGTGGGACTTCCATCACCACTTCTTTGCCGGACTTTACCACTTAGGAATACCACTGAACGAATCACTCACAAAAAATATCCCGTTTACCATGCCTGATCCGCGCGGGACGTATGACCTACCGTTTGGTCCCCTCATGCTTATTGCCCCCACGATCACCTATCAAATATTTCATGAATTTCTTGGGGTTATGGCGTTTGACAATGCCTATCACTTGTCAATCATCATTTCGGGGGTAGCCGGAGTATTCATCCTCTATCTTTTTCTCCTGGAAGCATTCGGATTGACGACCGCTCTTGCCGGTTTTGCTTTTATTGCTCTTTTGCCAAGATATTGGGGGGACCTCCACAACAATATGAAGGACGTGCCCCAGGCGGCTGCTTTTGCTCTGGCCATCTATATGTTCTGGCGGCTTGCGAAATATAAAAGGATTAAAGACGTAGTATTCGCGACCCTAGCCTTCGCGGTTGCCTTTAATACAAAAGTGAATACACTGCTTGTTCCTATTATCGCTGGGATGTGGTGGAGTACCACGGCATTGTTTTCCCAAGCGTCATCACATTTGAATCATGAAGTACGAAGTATGAAGTATGACAAAAAAGCTAAAATTTTTCTTTCCATAATTCATAATTCCAGATTCATAATTCTCTACTTTTTAACCGCTCCCGCGGCCGCTCTCCTCCTCTGGCTGCCGTTTTGGAAACATCCCATAGACCGGCTCGTCTATATGTTCCGGTTCTTTCTGGACAATACCCAGAACCTCGAAGTTCTCTACTTCGGTACGATCTATAAAAGTGCGATCAACGTCCCCTGGCACTATGCACTGGGGTACCTGGGAGTGACGACACCGTTGCCTACGTTGGTATTTTTTCTCATTGGGCTGGGAATAATCGCCTATTCGCTTATCCGCCATGCGTTTGGCAAATCGAATTATGAATTACGAAGTATGAATCATGAAAAAAATCGACCGAACGAACGAAGTCGCGATACGACGAAGCTTCTCTTGGTTATATGGTTTTTCTTGCCTCTTTCGCGCTATCTCAATCCCAAGATCGGCGTCATCGACGGCATCCGGCATTTCGAGGAAGTTGTGTTTCCATTGGCGGGGATTGCGGCGGTGGGAGCGACTGCTGTGCTAGGGTACATGCGTCGGATGAGTCACATGAGGATCATGGGTCCCACGGGACAACGAATACTTATGGGAATAGTCCTTGTTTGGCTTATCGTACCGGTCGTACGCTATCATCCGTACCAGATCAGTTATTTCAATGAGCTGGTCGCGTCAAACGCGACACGCGCGTTTTTTACCGGCGCGGGCGGTATCCAAGGCGCCTGGAAAAACTTTGACGTGGAGTATTGGGGCACGTCACAGAAAGCAGCAATGAAGTGGCTTAACGCCAATGCCCGAAGAAACAGCTACGTCCACGTCCTCATGGCCGGAGATTCAGCAGCCAAATACTTGCGTCCCGATCTTCTCGCCCGCGTCAATCGCAAAGGGTTTGATGAAGCAGACTACGTCGTCGTTCTGAACCGGCAATCGTTTTTTAACCGGTACTGGGGCATCACGGACTACATGCCGAAACACAAAGTTGTGTATTCAGTCAATCTACAGGGTGTTCCCCTCACCCTCATTTACGACAATAAACTCGGGGTCGTCTCCCCTCCCGCTTTCCCCTGGTGGGAAAAACCCAATCGTCCAACGATCTTCCAAATCCCGTAGCCCGCAAATACCGCAACCCACGGGTATGCGGTGAGCGAAAAACGTTCTTCACTCGTCGAAAACATATGGGCCAGAGAAATATAGAAAAAAAATATCAACGCCACGAGAACTAACGCTTTATTTCGCTTGAAGGCAATCGCCATCCCAACAAGAGCTAAGAATAACACCGCGATATTTCCCCAATACGTGAAGGCTTTCATTTCCGGCGACGGCTTGCCCATGACGTAGGGATATATGAAATGCTTTTCCCATACATACCCCATTTTGGCAATTCTCGATTGGATAAATCCCACGGGATCACGGCGGATGATATCCATTGCTAATTGAAAATGAGTACCCGCAACTTTCGCCCGTCCGGCGGCGTCTTTGGGAGCCGTAAACGCACCCCAGGCGTTTTGGGCCTCCCTCGGCCAGTCGCCCCACTTCTCGTCGGTAAAGGGCATGCCCCGACCAATAAACAGGCTCGCGTACAGTTCGCGGACAAACGTGGGCTCCACTCCCAGGACACTCACCTGACGGTAATACACGAGGTTGCCCGCGATCGTATACCAGAAGGGAAGGCTAAAAACAATTAACGAAAACGACAATACGACGATTTTATTCTGTAACTTCTTGAGCCGTGGCAGATAAACCCAAACGGCGATGACGGCGGTAATTACGGATACCAGAATAAACACAGGACGGACTTGGGGCAGGAAACCCAAGAGAAGACACAAGAGAAATAATTGATGGATTGTTTTTTTCTCGAAGAATCGGATGAGGACAGCGCTTATTACTGTGACCAAAAACACTGTCACCACTTCTGAAAGAAGCACCCCCACGTAGCCGGCAGTGAAGGGGTTGAAAAGGTAAAGGATGAATGCGATCCAGCATTCTCCTCTGGATCCCCGCGTTCGCGGGGATGACAGATAACGGGCAATCCAATAGACCAACAGTGCCGTCATGGTATCCAAAACCGCATGAAACACCGTCCAGGGAATAGCCGATTTGACCCCGAAAAGATAAACGAGTGGAGCAACAATCAGCGGATACCCATAGAGACGATACAAGTCTGCGTGTAGGCTTTTATTGAGTATGCCGAGCGCATACCCATAATACTCATCCTGGTCATACACAAACGGCTGGGGTACGAGGTGGACGATCCAGAGACGGAAAAGGAAACCAACAACTGCAAGGCCGACTATAATCAACGTGGATTTGGGGATACGCATTAGAAGAAAGTATAGCGCATTGGACAAGAAAATGAGATATAATTATGCTATGGCCCACCCGCCCAAATCGATGCAGGCACTACTAAAATCTGCAGCAATAGATGATCTCGACCTGCAACAAAATAAGGCATATATCATTCACCAAATACTGGCGCTTGGCACGTGGGAACAGGTCGCTTGGATGCTCAAGCATTACGGTACAGACACCGTACGGGATACCTTTCAAACCCAGCCCATGAAGCTCTATTCGCCGGAGGCACTACAC
>CAYHFH010000011.1:0-15862 GCA_964355865.1 uncultured Gammaproteobacteria bacterium | reverse complement strand
TTGAGAGAAAAACGAGGCGTTTAGTACAGTACCATTATTCAATTAGTTTAGACTCATTTCACCATCTGAATCGCACGTTAATACGGTGGGTGATGCGGAAATATAAACGGTTGAGATACCATCAAAGGAGAGCAGGATACTGGTTGGGAAACGTCGCAAGACAGAATCCACAGTTATTTGCTCACTGGCAGATGGGAGTGAAACCGGCAACGACTGGACGAGAAGAGCCGTATGAGTCGAGAGGCTCACGTACGGTTCTGTGAGAGCGTGGGGGTGAAATTCCCCCGCGCTACTCGACCGTTTATGACGAAGGAGGAACAGCATATTCGAGTTGCTTCAACGGAATCGCCGGAACTGGATCGGTGCGGAGGTCCGGAAGCTAAGGGTGCACTCGAGCAATTGATTGTTGGGAAGCCAGTCTATTTAAAAGTTGTGTACCGTGATCCGTATCAGAGACTTGTCAGCTTTGTGTACACCAAAGAAAAATTCGTCAACGAAACAATGCTTGAGAATGGGTATTCCTATTACTCCCGAAGTAGTCCGGGAGAGATCGGTGATGATCTAAAAAAAGCTACGGAAAAAGCACGGGAGGAAAAGAAAGGAATATTTAGTGACTCGTGTACGCAGATGGTTAATAAAGAGAAAGCTAGCTGCAACATAAAGGGTAATGATAGGAATGGTAAGATCTACTACGTGCCGGAGTGTGGGGTGTACAACAATGTAACGGTTCAGCTGTACCTTGGCGATCGGTGGTTTTGTACGGAGAAGGAGGCAATCAAGGCAGGATTCCGTAAGCCAGAGCAGTGTAAGTAGGAGAAGTTAGGAGATACTAGGAGAGATTAAGAGATGCGATTGAGCGGGCGAAGGGAATTGAACCCTCTTCTTATCCTTGGGAAGGATACATACTACCGGTGTACTACGCCCGCTTCTGGAAAGAAAACGTAGTTTTCTTTCCAACAAATAAATGTATCTAAAATATTATACTCGAGATCCTCGCGTACGCGGGGATGACACAAGAGCGCGAACACTCAGTTCGCTTTGACAATATTGCTTCGCCTTACGGCAAGGTCAGGACGTTGCCCGGATGGATAAGGTCGGGATTGACCAGAGCGTTTGTCTTGGCAATCTCTACCCATTTGTATCCGTCACCATACTGATCTGTTGCTACTCCCCAGAGTGTATCTCCGGAGACGACAGTGTATGATTTGACTTCTGGTTTTTTGGTTGTCTCACCGGAGGCAACCTCGCCTTGTTCCATAACCGGAGTCACTGTCGGGATGACCAGCGTTTGGCCCTCCTCAACACGATCCGCGCTCTCGAGGTTATTGGCTTTGGCGATATCCTGCCAGTTATACCCAGTTTTATAATATTTTTCTGAAATAGACCAGAGTGTTTCTCCTTCGGCCACCGTATGATTTCCGCCCGGCGTGGATGTTGCCATTTTTTCTTCATCCGTCACCGACTCCGGACTTGTTGCCGCTTTTTGTGATCTATTCTGGATAAAGTTGTAAACGAGCACACCTACGACGAGTACAACTGCAATACCCAGAACGAGTGAAACGTAACTTTCAGTCGATTCAAATCGTTTTTGTAAGTTTTTAAACATTATGTAAAAGTTCCTCCAGTCCAGGCAGTGATAGAAATTAAGTTATAAAGTCAAAAGTCAGAAAGTCTATAAAGTCCGTAAAGTCAATAAAGTCAGAAAGTATATGGTTAGCCTACCGCAACTTAGCATTCGTCTTTTTCATCCGCCGGCTGGCGGAACGACTCATGCTGCGTTTACTGGTGGGCATTGTCATTTCTAAACTCTAAGATTCGTTAAGAAATGTCAATGCGTCGAGTCAAACTCGACAGCCACGTACGACGTGGCGGGGCTGAGGGGACTCGAACCCCCGACCTCCTCCTTGACAGGGAGGCGCTCTAACCAGGCTGAGCTACAACCCCAACCGAGCATAGCTCGGAATAATCCAATAATCCAATAATCCAATAATCCAATAATCCAATAATCCAATAAATGATGATAAAGTTCAAATACATTACCATTATAAATGGTATTTGAGCTTATAACAATGGTATGTTAGCATAATTTGAGTTGACATATTATGACCAATCTTGATCTTGCGCAGTTACTCCGGAAAATGGCGGCGGCATACCAGATGCTCGACGAAAATCGTTTCAAAATCATCGCATACGAACGGGCAGCAGATAGCATCGAGCTCCTGACCCGTGAGGTGAAAGATTATTGGAATGATGGAAAGCTTAGCGATATTCCGAGTGTAGGAGAGGGCATCGCGTATTACCTTGACGAATTATTCCGTTCCGGTCATGTAAAGCATTTCGATGAAGTGATCCAGAGGATACCCGAAGCAGTGTTTCCTCTCCTTCTGATCCCGGGAATCGGGCCAAAGAAAGCATATCGACTCGTCAAAGAGTTTGGGTTTGGTAGTGCCAAAACTGTAGTCTCTGAGCTGGAGCGTGCAGCGAAAGACGGAAAGATTGCCTCAATGGAAGGGTTTGGCGATAAATCCGAAGACGTCATCCTGTCCTCGATTGCCCTCTATAACAAAGGCGCTATAAAAGAAAATAGGATGGAGTTGCCGGTTGCCGATCGTATTGCGCAAGAAGTGATTACCTACCTCAAGAAACTAAAAGAAATTGAAACCATTGATGTCCTCGGCAGTCTGAGGCGTCAGGTGGCGACGATTGGGGACATCGATATCGCGGTTGCTACCACAAAACCGGAAATAGTGGTTGCACATTTCCTGACATATCCTCATGAAAAAATCATTGATAAAGGGACTCAGGGAGCAACGCTTCTGCTGCATAATGGGCGTCAGGTGGATTTACGGGTACAGGATCCAGACAAATACGGCGCGATGCTCCAGTACTTTACGGGATCGAAAAACCACAATATCAAACTCCGGGAACTCGCGCTATCAAAAGGCCTGTCCCTTAATGAGTACGGGATTAAAAAGGTAAACGGGAAAAGTTCCCGCGAAGCGGGATCCCGCTCCGCGGGACAAAAGTCCATAACGTGTGACACGGAAGAAGCGTTTTATCATGCGATCGGGTTACCATGGATACCGCCGGAGCTGCGGGAGGATAAGGGGGAAATAGAAGCTGCTCTTCGCTCTGCTCAGAGTAAACCCAATGGATTACCTACGCTTGTGGAGTTGTCTGATGTCAAAGGGGATCTCCATATTCATACGAATTACGATTTGTCTTCTTCCCATGACCTTGGTGCGGATCCATTGACTGCATATCTAGACCGGGCAGGATCGCTTGGGTACGGCTACATCGGGATCAGTGACCATAATCCGAGTGTGACGAAACACACAGTGAATGAGATAGTGGAGATTATGAAGCGCCGGAAGGTGTATTACGAACAACAATATAGTTCATGGACACAGAATGTATCCAAAAGCAACACAATTGGACGTATCCCCAATCTATTTATAATGTGTGAGGTAGATATTCAACCGGATGGGTCGCTTGCACTTCCCAAGGATGCCTTTGATTATGTGGACGCGGTCGTCGTGTCCATCCACTCAAGCTTCACTCAGAACCGGGAGATGACGACGAAACGTGTGGTTGCTGCATTAACCGCTCACCCCAAGGTGCGCATTTTCGGTCATCCGACGGGGAGGCTTCTCACGAAGCGCGAAGGCGTGGAGCTCGAGTGGCGCGAAATCTTTACCGTTTGCCAAGCACGCGATATTGCTCTGGAAATCAATGCCAATCCACAGCGTTTGGATCTGCCGGATACGATCGTCTATGACGCCCGGAAGGCGGGGATCAGATTCTGTGTCAACACAGATAGCCATGCGGTGAGCCAAATGGATATGATGCGCTACGGAGTGTCGGTAGCCCGGCGGGGATGGTGTGAGAAAAGTGACATTGTAAATGCGATGGAGTATACTGATTTTAAGAGATGGCTGATACGAAGTTAGAAAGTCCGTAAAGTCAAAAGTCTGTAAAGTAAGGAGGAACATATGTATACACCACTGTGGATCATTTTAGGAACCGTCGCTCTTGTAGCCGTTTATTTTTGGTCGCTCTACAACGGGCTTGTATCGCTCAAAACCAACATTGAGGAAGGGTTGAGCCAGATAGACGTACAGCTCAAACGCCGCGCTGATCTCATCCCGAATCTCGTCGAGTCGGTCAAAGCATACGCCAAGCACGAGAAGACGGTATTTTCCGACGTCACGAAAGCCAGGAGCGCTATGATGGGTGCCAAATCCATGGCCGGTAAAGCACAGGCAAGCGATATGCTTTCATCTGCCCTTGGGAAATTAATAGCTGTTGCCGAAGCATATCCACAGCTGAAAGCCAACGAAAATTTTGTGCAGCTCCAGAAGGAATTGTCTGATACCGAGGATAAAGTGGCCTACTCCCGTCAGTATTACAACAATCTGATCCGGGATTATAACGAAAAGATCCGGACCTTCCCGAATACGCTTTTTAACGAGGCATTGGGGTTTGGCGAAAAAGAATTCTTTCAGGCTTCAGAGGGAGAGAGAAAGTCAGTAAAAGTTGACTTCAAGTAACTTCAGCGTTGTCATCCCGGCCGACGAGCCGGGATCCAGTAGAGGACGCTGGATTCCGGGTCAAGCCCGGAATGACAGAGTATTTTATGTCTATCCACTCTCAAATACAGGGTAACATCACCAAAACCTATCTCATCATGAGTGTCTTCGTCGTGTTTGTGGTCCTTGTCGCATACGTTCTTGGTGTGGCGACGGGGTATGGAACCGAATGGATGTGGATCGCGGTGAGTTTCTCCGTTGTCTCGAGTTTGGCAAGCTACTATTGGGGAGACAAGATGGTCTTAGCCATGAGCGGCGCTAAACCCGCAAACCGTAAACAACATTTTGACTTTTTCACCGTCGCGGAGAATCTCGCCATTGCCGCCGGTATCCCGAAACCACAACTCTACGTTATAGACGATACGGCAATGAATGCTTTTGCCACAGGTCGGGATCCTTCCCACGCCGTCGTCTGCGCTACGACCGGAATACTTGCAAAGCTAGAGCGTCGGGAGCTCGAAGGAGTGATTGCCCATGAACTGTCGCATATCAAAAATTTTGATACGCGCCTCATGGCGGTCGTGGCCATACTCGTCGGAACGGTCGTGTTTCTTGCGGACATGTTTATGCGCAATCTCTGGTGGGGAAGGGGCAGGGACAGAGACGACGATAAGGGCTCAGGGCAGATTATGTTGGTCGTGGGTATTGCTCTGGCGATCATCACACCTCTCTTGGCAACCGTGATTCAGCTTGCCGTTAGCCGGCGTCGCGAGTTTCTCGCTGATGCATCGGCCGCTGACCTCACCCGATATCCCGAGGGCCTCGCGCGGGCGCTCGAAAAGCTTTCAGGAGATAAAGAGGTTCTTGAAGCGGCGACGAACGCGACGGCTCACCTCTATATCACGAATCCTTTTAAAGGAAAACAATTCGCCGCTTGGTTTTCCGGCCTCTTTGACACCCACCCGCCTATACAAGAGCGGATACAGTTATTACGGTCAATGTAAACAATTGATTATTCAGACTATGTCATGGTTGGACTTTACTATCGCCACAAACGCTAAGACGTTATCAAAAATAAGTACGACGCTTGGGCTTGGCGCAGGGGCTACATGGCCTGGGGAGATGGCGCTCAGATTTAAACCGGATATTTTATCTTCACTGCTGAGCGGTCTGAAAAAAGGAATCATTATCGTTGCCGGAACGAACGGAAAAACGACGACCGCCCTCATGACGACGACGATTCTGGAAGCCCAGGGCTACAAGGTCATCCATAACGCAAGCGGGGCAAATCTTGAAAACGGCATCGTATCTGCTCTCATCAATAAAGCGAATTGGCAAGGGAAAACGGATGCGGATTGGGGAGTGTTTGAAGTGGATGAGAACTCGTTACCTATAGTTATAAAGTCTATAAAGTCCGTAAAGTCAAAAGTCATCATTGTGTTGCTTAATTTATTCCGGGATCAATTAGATAGATATGGCGAGGTGGATGTGATTGCCCAGAAGTGGCAGAAATCGCTTGAATCGCTTGAATCGCTTGAATCGCTGGATCGTAAGACTCGTAACATCGATGATGTAACGATTATTGCCAATGCGGATGATCCGCTTATTGCGCATTTAGGAATGCACGCACATCTTTCCGTTACCTATTTTGGTATCAACGACAAGACAAAATATCTTGGGGCTATGGAACACGCGACGGATTCTATTTTTTGTCTCAACTGTAGCACGCGCTTGCAATACGAGGGAGTTTATTATTCCCATATCGGTATCTGGAAATGTCCAACATGTGGGGAGACGCGACCAACGCCGGATATTCATATGGCAGTTTCACCATTACCGGGTCTTTATAATATGTACAATACGCTCGCTGCCGTAGCGGTAGCACAACTATTGGACATAAAACAAAAAACAATAAACACAGCACTAGCTGGGTTTACTCCGGCATTCGGGCGCCAAGAAGTAATTGGTGACGTTACAATTTTTCTGTCTAAAAATCCAGCGGGCTTTAATGAATCATTACGGACAGTTATCCAACTTCATGCGAAAAGTATTCTGCTTGCATTAAACGATCGCACCCCGGATGGAAGAGATGTAAGCTGGATCTGGGATGTTGACTTTGAAATGCTTCCGAAAAATATCACTATTTTTGTCACCGGTGACCGGGCTTTGGATATGGCGGTTCGTTTAAAATATGGAGAGCATTCCGTAAAAATTGTCTCAGAAATACCAAGGGTACCTAATCTTTTTGTTCTTGCCACCTATTCTGCGATGTTGGATGTCCGGAAACAACTCATTGGAAAAAAAATCTTATGAATCTGAACATTTGCTGGCTCTATCGGGAACACATGTCCACCTATGGCGATCGGGGAAATATCATGTGTCTGACGAAACGCAGTGAGTGGCGCGGCATTGAGGTAAAAATTCAATCAGAAATAAAAAACGCTGATCTAGTTTTCGGCGGCGGGGCACAAGACCGGCAGCAAACGCTCATTATCAATGATCTGCTTAAACACAAAACGCTGTTGTCTACCATGTTTAACAGTGGCGTACCGGGCCTCTTCGTCTGCGGCTCTCCCCAATTATTGGGCCATTATTACGAAACTGCTGATAAAAAAAGGCTGCCGGGGTTGGGAATTTTTGATATGGTGACCCTCTCGGGTTTCGGCAAACCACGGCTCATTGGCAATGTGGTCGTGGAGACACAATTCGGAAAAATCGTCGGGTTTGAAAATCATAGCGGCCGAACGTATTTGGGCGCGGTTAGGCCATTCGGAAACGTTTTGAAAGGATTTGGCAACAATGGAGAAGATAAGACAGAGGGTGCCATCTATAAAAATTGTTTGGCAACGTATTCCCACGGTCCCCTGCTTCCCAAAAATCCGCATATCGCCGATTGGCTGATCGCAAAAGCGTTAGAAGTGAAATACGGGAAGCGCGTTCCCCTTGAGCCACTCGATGATATTCTCGAATGGAAAGCACACCGTCAGATGCTATAATGGCTTCATCATGAGCGATCCATTATCACCCACCCAAATCGAACATATTGCCAAACTCGCTCATCTCATCATCACTTCTGACCACTACGAACTTTTTGCATCGCAACTCTCATCAATTCTCCAATTTATTTCGAAATTACAGGAAGTTTCTCTGAGCGAAGTAGAGCCAACATCTCAAGTCACCGGACTCGTCAATATCTACAGAGCGGACGCAATTGATACGAAACGGGTGTTGAGTCAGACCCAGGCCCTATCCAATGCGCATCAAAAACACAACGGTTTTTTTGTCGTACCGGCGGTATTTGAGTAATTGAATAATTTCTATGATGGATATAAAAAAGCATACGATTCATTCGGTGCTCGAGGGATACAAAGCTAAGAAGTTTACGGCGGTTGATGTCGTCAGGGCGTGTTTGGAAAACATTAGGAACTATAATGATGAGTATCACGCATTATTGACCGTAGTAGACGAAAAGGCACTGCTTAGGCAAGCGGAGGATATCGATAAGACTGATTATTCCCTGCCGCTTTCCGGAATCCCGATCGTTCTTAAGGATTTATTTTCGACCGAAGGAATCCGGACGACTGCCGGGTCAAAAGTACTTGAAAACTACACTCCCGTATATGACGCAACAGTAGTCGCCAAGCTCAAAGCGGCTGGCGCCATCATCATCGGAAAAGCCAACGAGGATGCATGGGGCCACGGAAGCAGTGGAGAAAATACAGATTATAGTCCGACGAAAAATCCCTATGATCCGAGCCGCGTCCCCGGGGGTTCCAGTTCCGGTTCCGCTGCAGCAGTTGCCCTCGGCATGTGTCTCGTGGCAACCGGGACTGATACGGGCAGTTCAGTCCGGCTCCCCGCGGCGTTTTGCAATCTCGTCGGCCTCAAGCCAACGTACGGCCGGGTCTCCCGCTATGGCATCATCGCGATGGCTTCATCGTTTGACACGATCGGGCATATCACAAAAACTATCTATGATAACGCGCTCATCACAGAAATTACCGCAGGGAAGGATACGCTGGACGCAACGACGGGTGATGTGCCGGTTCCTGTCTATACGCAAGCGCTTGGAGGAATACTTCGAGGCAAAATTATTGGCCTTCCTAAAGAATATTTTGGTCTCAAAGGAATGGAACCACGAGTTGGCGATATTACCCGGATAGCCATAAAAAAGTTAGAAGACTTGGGAGCACGGGTTATTGATGTGTCACTTCCTCATACGTCTGTGGCGATGGCGTGTTATTACATATTAGTCCTTTCGGAAGTGAGCTCTAACCTTGCACGATTTGACGGAGTGCGTTTTGGGAATGGGCGCGAAACGTTCGGCGTTGAAGCAAAACGCCGTATGATGATCGGGACGTATGCACTATCGTCCGGATATTATGACGCTTACTATAAAACAGCAGCAAAAGTTCGGACACTTATCAAAAAGGATTTTGATGACGTATTCAGTAAAGTCGATGTACTAGTGGCCCCTACTTCCCCGACACTTCCCTTTAACATTGGTGAAAAATCACATGATCCTGTGGCCATGTATTTATCTGATATTTTTCTCTGTCCGGTCAATATCGCCGGGATTCCGAGTCTCAACGTACCGTGCGGATTTGTGGGAGATCTACCGGTCGGTATGCAAATCATCGGTCCGCAGTTTGGGGAAGAGAAAATTTATCAGATCGGGAGTGTGTATGAAAAAGAAACAGAATGGCATAGGAGATTTCCTAAAGTTTAAGAGAAATTAAGAGAGGATAGGAGAATATAGGAGTCATGTATGAATAGTTACGAACCTATTATCGGCATAGAAGTCCATGTAGAGCTTGGGACGGTATCCAAGATGTTTTGTGGCTGTCCGGCAGATCATTTCGGGAAAGAACCGAATACGCAAACGTGTCCGGTGTGTCTGGGTCTTCCGGGAGCGCTTCCCGTACCAAATAAAAAAGCTGTGGAGTGGACGATCCTTTTGGGACTGGCACTTGGATGCACGATAAACCAGCAAAGCAAGTTTGACCGCAAACATTATTTTTATCCGGATTTGCCGAAGGGGTATCAGATAAGCCAGTACGACACACCGCTAGCGATCAATGGATCGCTAGAATTATCTCCCGCGAAGCGGGATCCCGCACTGCAGGACAATCAACTAATCAACCAATCATCTAATCAACCAATAAAAAAAATTATAAGAATTAGACGGGTGCATCTGGAGGAAGATACGGGGAAGCTGCAGCACGCGGACGTTAACAATCAGCGGGTTTCTCTCGTCGATTTTAACCGGAGCGGGGTGGCGCTTGTGGAGATTGTCACAGAGCCCGATTTCCGGTCGGTAGAGGAAGTAGATTTGTTTGCCAAAAAACTCCAACAGATCGTGCGGTATTTGGGAATTTCGAGCGCAGATATGGAAAAAGGGAGCATGCGCATTGAGCCGTCGATATCAATGCGTAAATTCCAAATCTCAAGCACCAAGCAACAAACAAGTCCAAAATCTCAAGCTTCAAAAGAGGAAAACTATCCAAATTATCGCGTTGAGATAAAGAATATAAATTCCTTTAAGTTTGCGAGGAATGCAATAACCTATGAAATCGAGCGGCAGACGGAGATGCTCCAAAACGGGGTCCAACCCCTGCAGCAGACGCGGGGATATGTGGAGGCCAAGGGGGTGACCGTCGCCCAACGTGAGAAAGAGGAAGCGCATGATTATCGTTATTTTCCGGAACCGGATATACCGCCCATGAAATTTTCTGGACATACGATATCGGAAATAAGACTTAAGATAGGGGAAATGCCGGATGCAAAAAAAGAACGATTTATGAACGTTTACGGGCTGAGCGATTATGATGCGGGCATCCTCGTCGAGACGAAAGAGACGGCGGAGTATTTTGAAAAAGCGGCAAAAGCTAGGCATGATACCGGGAATCAAGCGATCAAACCAGATCAGGTTACGTCGAAAGTGATTGCCAATTGGATCATTAATAAGAAAGTAGATAGAGCGGAGGTCACCCCTCATCAACTCGTCGATCAGATTGCTAAGTCGACGCAGGTCGCCACGGCCTCCGATGATGAAATAAGCACGATTATCACGCAGGTTTTAACGGATAACGCAAAGGCTGTGGAGGACTATAAAAGCGGCAAAGAGCAGGCCCTTATGTTTTTGGTCGGTCAGTCGATGCGGCTGGCAAAAGGTACATCGACACCAGACGCATTAAAAAAGAAAATTATTGATAGGATTACAACATGACTGAATCAGATAAAACATCAGAGATTTGGCAAAAAGCAGTCGAACAAAAGGCAAAAAATAAAACTCGAATTGGCCAACTATTAGCTCAAGCCAAGAAGGGGAGAATCGTCCCAATTTCACTGCCGGGAGATTCCAGGACGGCATTGAGACTCCTCATGAGGGAACGCAGAACCGAACGATATCGCACGATGGCCAATGTGGACAGTCTCACCGGCCTTTCCAACAAGCGATTTTTGTATGATTTGCTTCCACTAGAACTTGCCCGCGTCCAGCGTGGTAAATCGCTTGCGGTCGTATCCGGTGATTTGCAGGAACTCAAGCGGTACAATGACACCTTCGGTCATGATGGGGGGGACCGCGCAATACAGGCTGTTTCAGAGGGTATGAAACGGACCATCCGGGATACGGACACCGCAGCGCATCTATCCGGTGATGAATTTGCAGTGCTTCTTCCGGATATATCCCCACAACAAGCGGGTAAAGAATCTTTGTATGCGACGCAAAAGGAGATGTCTGCGGCTGTTGCCCTCCGCATGAACCGGGCCATTCACGAGCAAACGGTTCAAGATGCTAATCTCGATCAAAAGCAGACTATTCATATGGATATCGGTGTGACGATTGCCCAAAAAGATGATACTCCAGAGTCCGTCCTAAAGTGTTCAGACGAGGCGATGTATCAGATGAAACGATTAAATAAAACGACGAATAATCAATATATATCATCCATCGTCATCGCAACACGTGAAGACAGGACAACAGTATTTGACCGGGCGTCTTTTGGAGAGGATGGGCGGTCAATTCACTTTGATCGATTGACCTCCGCATAACCTATGTCTGATTTTGTACACCTGCATACACACTCTGAATATTCCCTCCTGGATGGATTGGGGAAGCTCGACCACCTCATTGAGCGGGCAAAAAGCTTTGGGATGGAATCTTTGGCAATCACGGACCACGGGGCGATGTACGGGAGTTTTAAGTTTTATCTCAAAGCTAAAGCCGCAGGGATTAAGCCCATTATCGGCGTCGAGACGTATGTAGCGCGCAGGAGCCGTTTTGATAAAGAACAAAAATTGGACACTGAGCCGTACCATTTGGTACTTCTTGCCAAAAACGAAACAGGGTATAAAAATCTCTTGAAGCTCGTGACTCAGGCTCATCTCGAGGGATTCTATTACAAACCCCGGGTGGATTGGGAACTTCTGACCAAGTATCACGAAGGACTTATTTGTCTCTCGGCCTGTCTCCAGGGCCAGGTGCCACAGCTTCTGCGGAGTAACCAGGATCAGGAGGCGGAGGAAGTTGCCAAAAAGTATTCAGAATTATTTGGTCCCCACCATTATTATATAGAACTTCAGCGGCACCCTGCCATCCCCGAGTGCGACGCGGTTAATGAAAAATTAGTTGCCCTTGCCCGCAAATTAGGACTCCCGATTGTGGCGACCAACGACGTGCATTACGTGGACGCCGAAGACAGCGAGGCGCAGGAGATACTGCTTTGTGTGCAGACCCAGCAGACGATAAAGGACAAAAACCGGAAAATGTCGATGATCGGCAGTCCGGACTTCTATATGCGGTCGCCTTCGGAAATGAATGATCTTTTTATCCAATATCCGGAGGCCATAGAAAATACCACAAGGATTGCCGCTATGTGTGACATCCAGCTTTCTGTCGGAAAATGGATTTTGCCGAGCTATCCTCTTGCCGACGGGCAGACACCTGAGGAACATCTTGCCAAGTTGGTAGAGGAACGGTTGCCTCTCCGTTATAAAGAAATCACTCAGGAGATCCGTGACCGCATCGCGTATGAATTAAATATCATCAACGGCCGGGGCTATGCGACATATTTTCTCATCGTGGGCGACTTCGTCAATTGGGCTAAGGGGCAGGGGATCGGCGTCGGACCGGGCCGGGGATCTGCTGCCGGTTCCGTCATTTCCTACGTCTTGGGTATTACGGGCATAGACCCCTTCTTTTTTAAACTCCCGTTCGAGCGGTTTCTTAACCCCTTCCGTCCGTCTCCTCCCGATATTGATCTTGATTTTGCCGATGACCGCCGGGATGAGGTCATCGCGTATGTGACGAAGCGGTATGGATCGGATAAAGTCGCCCAGATCATCACCTTTGGTACCATGGAGGCCCGGGGGGCAGTGCGCGATGGCGGACGCGCCCTGGGGATGCCGTATTCCGGGCCCGACCGGATCTCTAAAATGATTCCGCTCGGATTTCAGGGAAGTGCAATGACCATAGATAAAGCCATCGCCCAGTCACCCGAACTCTCCCGCGCGTACCAGACAGAACCGGAAACCAAACGGCTTTTGGATGTGGCCCGCAAGCTTGAGGGAGTCGCACGACACGCATCGGTCCACGCGGCAGGGGTCGTCATCTCCGACAAACCGATTGTGGAATACACACCGCTCCAGAAAGAATCCAAAGGCGAGCGCATCATCACGCAATATGATATGTACACGGTGGGGGAGGATGGGGTGGGACTTTTGAAAATGGACTTTCTGGGACTTCGAAATCTCACGATTCTTTCCCAGGCGCTTGCCTATATCAAAAAGACGAGAGGGGAGGTCGTCGATGTGGCCAAAATTCCCCTTGACGATCCGAAGACCTATGCAATGCTTGGGGTGGGAGAGACGACCGGCATCTTTCAACTTGAGTCAGCCGGTATGCGCCGCTCGATCAAGGAGCTCAAGCCCTCAAGTATCTTTGATCTCATGGCCATGGTTGCTCTCTACCGGCCGGGTCCCATGGCCGTCATCCCCGATTTTATCCGCCGGAAACACGACCCTTCGCTCGTCACCTATCTTGACCCCAGGCTCAAAGCGGTATTGAGCCAGTCCTATGGATTAATTTGTTATCAGGATGACGTGCTGCTTACAGCTATCACCCTTGCGGGGTATTCATGGGGGGATGCAGATAAACTCCGTAAAGCTGTGGGGAAGAAAATTCCGACCGAAATGAAGAAGCAAAAAGAGAAGTTCATTGAGGGATGTGTAAAAAACGGTTTGACTCAGAAAAAAGCGGAAGATATATTTACGCTCATCGAGCCGTTTGCCGGATATGGATTTAACAAGGCGCATGCGGCGTGTTACGCCATGATTGCCTACCAGACCGCCTATCTGAAAGCAAATTATCCGGTCGAGTATATGACGGCAGTCCTGACGGCCGAGTCCCGCGCCAACACCGGGCCGACCAGAGACGAAAAAATCAGTCTGATCGTAGAAGAGTGCAGGCGCATGGGACTCGTCCTCCTTCCTCCGGATATCAATGCCTCCGACGTGGAGTTTGCCATAGAAGATCACGCTATCCGGTTCGGGCTTTCTGCGATAAAAAATGTCGGGACAGCAGCAATTGACAGCATAGTAGAGGCCCGTACCTCTCGTCCATTCCGGTCGCTTTCTGACGTCATCGGGCGTGTCGATACATCGAAAGTGACGAAAAAGACGTTTGAGTGCTTGGTCAAAAGCGGGGCGCTCGACGCGTTTGGCTCACGGGCACAGCTATTGGCGGTTCTCCCGGCGACCCTTGAACAGTCTCATAAGACCAAGCGGGCCGAATCAGCCGGTCAATCAAGTCTTTTTGATAGCGCCGATCAGGCAGAACATGCCGAGGAAGCCCTCACCGATCATCTTCCGCAGATTCCTGAGCTACCCAAAGATCAGCTGTTGGGATTTGAAAAGGAATTACTCGGATTTTATCTGACAGAACATCCCCTCACCAGGCTCATGGGTAAACTCGCTGATTTGGGCGCCATATCGCCCGCTGTGATCACAACAGAACGGGTCGGGGACAGGGTGAAGGTGGGAGGAATCGTCATGTCGGTTAAAAAGATAATGACGAAGGCCAGTAACCAGGAGATGGCCTTTGTGAAGCTTGGGGATGTCAACGGAGCAGTCGAGATCGTCGTATTTCCGAAGTTGTATGCCAGGACGCATGATCTTTGGCACGATGACATGGTGGTCATCGTGGGGGGCAGGGTCGACGAAAAGGAAAACCGGCTCACTATCTTGGCTGATGAGGCAACACCGTTGACGGGAAAATTAATGGTTGATACAATATCCTATGCTTGACGAGTTTGAGCTTGATCTTACTGGGAAAGAAACGGATATCGTTTCCAGAAAAAAAGTACAGAAAAAGCCATTGAGGTCCGATGAGCCGTGGTACTATTTGGGTCTTATCGGCGAAATCGGATTTGCCATAGCTGTACCGATCGCGGGAGGGGCAATGTTAGGGGTCGTCATCGATCGCGCGTGGGGTACGACTCCCAAAGCCACCCTCTCATTATTATTTTTAGGCGTCGTCATTTCGTTTATCAATTTATTTAAGACAGTCCAGACGATCACAAAACAACCATAATGCCACACATATCACTTGCTGCTGAGATAATTACACGGTTTGCGGGTTTTCCGATATCCAACGCACTGATTACCACATGGCTCGTCATGGGACTCATGATCGCCGCGAGTTTTTTAGTTACCCGCAGGATGACATTGATACCCGGCTCTGCTCAATCAATCGCGGAGTTACTTATTGGCGGGTTATACGATTTTTTTGAGACTGTGACCGGAAAATACGTATCCCAGATTTTTCCATTGGTTGCATCGCTCTTTCTTTTTGTGCTCATAGCCAACTGGGTAGGACTCTTGCCGGGGGTGGGCACGGTTGGATTTTTCCATGGTGAGGAGTTCACGCCGATGCTACGCGGAGCGACGGCTGATCTCAATACCACGCTTGCCCTTGCCATATTTGCCATGGTCGCCATCCAATACTACGGGTTTAAAACTTCGGGCATCCATTACAGTAAGCGATTTGTCAATCTCGGCAATCCGATCTTCTTTTTCTTAGGCATCCTCGAACTCATTTCTGAACTTTCCAAGATTGTATCGTTCGCATTCCGGTTATTCGGAAATATTTTTGCCGGAGAAGTGCTCCTCGCTGTCATGGCATTTCTCATGCCGTTTATCGTGCCGTTGCCGTTTATCGCTATGGAACTCTTCGTCGGATTTATTCAGGCCCTTGTGTTTTCTATGCTGACTGCTGTATTTTTATCAGTAGCGGTGGCTCACGGAGAGCACGAGAAACATATGGCGGAGGG
>CAYHFH010000010.1:10576-16776 GCA_964355865.1 uncultured Gammaproteobacteria bacterium | reverse complement strand
TTTCACCAGCATCGTGCCAATCTGTTTGTAACTGTTGATGTTGAATTGTCTGCAAAAGTACAAATGTCCCGGATAAAGTAACAATACTCAAAACCGCAATGGTGCGTCCGCTGACGAATAAAAAATTATACAGCTTTTTGGCCATGATGACGATAAGAAATGCAATACCAACACTCGAAAGGTAACTATACCGGGATGTCATATTTCCCAAACCCAAGAAGGGAAGAAGCGCTATGAAGAAAAATCCCAATCCAAAAAATATTCCTCTGGAATCTTCCGGGTCGAGGTGTCTCCGGTATTTTTTCCATATCCAAAGGAACATACACATCATGACCACCAGGGAAACACTTGCAATCATCATGTGGGTTCTTCCTGCGGCACGCAGGGCATCGGTGAAAGGCAAGACCATCGGCCCAACTATTCCCAGTGCCATATAGCCCACTGCATTACCGATACTATTCAACGGTAATTTCAGGATATTGTAACTATAATCTCCATTGAACCAATGACTTGCAGCAAGATACCGCACGAGAATATAAAGCGGCACTGGTGCAAATAACATCGCGTGAGATGCAGTACGAATCTTGCCGACCAACCCTTCCCATCCGTGTTGACTCACTATGTAGAGCAGATACAGGAGTGGCGTCACAATCCCTAATTCGTGAGTCAGGAGCGACAACACAAAGCTTGCTACTGCTACCATAGCATAGCGACGTTTCCCCTGTTCCTGCCAGGATATATATGCCAATACACTCAGGAGTGAGAAAAATGAGGTAAACAAAAATCCCGTTGCGGAAATCCAAAATACCGGCTCCATGTGTCCGCTTTGTAACAAAAATATGGCGGCAACCATCGCAGACAACAATAAATTCTTCAAAATTTTCTTTGCAAGCAAAAAAACAAGAAGGGTCACCCCAAAATGAAGCATGAGGGAAACCGTATGATAGGCGTTTTGATTGAGCCAAAATATCCAATACATGATCAGGAAATATATCTTGGCTCCAGGCCGGTAAAAAAATCCTTGCGATTGGGTAAAATAATCGCGTATGACGGATGCATTCACATTACATCCGGGAGTCAGAACAGTATTTTTGCCGCAATCTGCCGCCCAACGTAACCAGGTAAAATCATCTCCAACGAAATTATTACTCGTGATAGATGAATACAATACGATCGTCAGTATGAGAAGGTAACTCATAACTGCGACAG
Organism: uncultured Gammaproteobacteria bacterium; assembly: GCA_964355865.1. Classification (GTDB taxonomy): domain Bacteria; phylum Patescibacteriota; class Microgenomatia; order UBA10105; family UBA927; genus CAZLDC01. The sequence goes on along the minus strand of CAYHFH010000010.1, from coordinate 15,567 downwards.
GAGATAATAACAAGCTCTTCAGCGCACTAAAGTCATCCGATAGCGTTCGTTTGCTGAAAAGCCCAAGTATCCCCATCGTCACACCAAATAACAGCCATAATACAAACGCAACTTTCGAGGCTTCAAACACATCGATGAAAAAAGCATTCATCGCAAGTCCCCCTACTCCCGCCACAAATCCGATAATGAAATAGCGCGCGTCTGTATCATGCAGCGTGGACCACATGGTTCGAATATGGATCCCCGCAATCATAAATATTCCCAGAAAAGCAAGCGTTCCCAATATGCCTACCTCGGCAAGCATCCGGAGGTAGCTATTATCCACAGCAAGTCCGACTGATCCATATCCACTGCCGATCAAAATATTCTTCCGGAACGTATCCATTGCTCTGGGCCATTCACCCTGAAATCTCGTGGTAAAGGATATGTCATACGCAAATACTTTTTTGAGAAGATAGGAACCATTAATCACGAATACTTCTCCTGACGTTGTGGCGACTTTCGGAATTGGTTCAAAATAAAAACGCCCGGTCTTGCGAAGAACTGGCGACAATGAGAGATTTATATAGCCGGATCCCTGAGGTAAATTCTCACCGTTCGGCGCGTTCGGTTCTATAAATAACACCGGATCATTTTCTACATGAGCCAAAGGCACAATGAGAGTGGCTGAGGGACTGGCATGATCATAGAGATTAGCGATATCCGTGCTAAACACCTGCTTGACGGTTTTTTGTGCGAAATATTCCCTCGGTACGATCTTCGTATGTCCTACCGCCTCGCCAGTCGTGGCTGACACTAATACATCAATCTCTTTTACCGTACTACCAAACCGGTTAATGATCCCCGGAGAAAAGCTTACGACGATAAATATACCGATGATCAAAATAGGGATGAGTATGACGATCAGTTTCTTTTTGTGAATAAATACGACGAGTCCGACCATACAAACAAGAGCAAATAGTGAAATCCTGGAAACGGTCATGACCATGACCATAAACCCAAGGATCGATGCGGCAAGAAGAGCACCTCTCCACGCCCAATGCTTCGCCCCAAATGCGAGGCTTATGAGAATCGGCACAACGAGTACGAGATAAGCCGCCAGATCGTAGTGGCCGCTAAATGTAGACGATACGCGCGACAACTCTGATAACCGTATCGGTATGCCTTTGGCAAACTCCTCATTCATGGTCAAAAACGCAGGAAATCCTACATACTTCTGTCCGATACCATAAAGAGTGACACCAAAAACAGTCACCATTAATACAATACTCACCCATGAAATAAATCGTTTTTCGCGCATCGCGCTATATGCGATAAAAAACAGACTCATATATTCTATCCTACGAACAAAACTTAATAACGCGACGTTGCCATGGGTATCGCTCAATGTGGAAAATATCAGAAGCACGCCGTGTATCGTGGCGATCGCACCGATCGTCCAAAATAATAATATCGGGGTCGTGAGTGGAGTCTTGAGATTAATTTTTTTAGAAACTACGAGTATCCCCCAGAGAAAAAGGACAAACAGAACGATAAAATCTTCGATCCGTACATATACCCATGTATGCCGTATATCCAATACCGGCAGCTTAGGATACAGCGGTATAAACGCCAAAAGCCCAAGTGTCGCTAAAAATAATATATTTGCTTTACAAAACTCGAAAAGCTTCTTCATATGTTTGGACGATACCAGGCTTCCCTATCATACGCCCCACGATGATTGCTGCCAAGGCTTTCGCCCGAAGCATAGTACAAAGTAGCGTCAGCGCACGAGGGCCATAGTGCTTCCGGTAAAAATACAGGAGTCCCCGGTAAATATTAACGACCGGTGTCCGCCGGTCACCACTGCTTGCCGCGCCAGTATGAATCAACCGCGCATCAGGAGTAAACCACGTTGAGTATCCCTTTTTCCGTGCGCGATATAAAAGTTCTATATCTTCCATGTACATAAATATCCCTGCGTCAAAAAGCCCAACGCGGATAAAGTCGACACTTCGCCCCATGAGACACGCGCCGGATACCCAATCCACGCACTTCGTTTGATCGGGCGAAGAGCGCGTCACACCCCAGTAGTCTCCGCGGGCAAAAAGCATGAGGGCGACGACCGGTAAGGAAAAAAACGGTCCGCAGGAGGGCTGTGCTGAACCATCTTCGTTGAAGAGTTTACCACCGGCAAAAACCTTTTCTTTTGAGCGCACAAATCCCAGAAGCGTCCCGATGGCATCTCCCTGAACCTCGATATCAGAATTAAGGAGGAGTACATACTCGCCTTTCGCTTTGGTGATTGCTTGATTATTTGCCTTACTGTACCCCACATTGGTCTTATTGCATACCAACTGTACCTGAGGAAATTTCTTCCTCACCATGCCTTGAGAACCGTCGCTCGACGCGTTATCCACGACAATGACTTCAAATGCAATCACCGGTCCCTTGAGGCTTTTGTAGATCGAAGTTAAACAGCGCTCAAGGAGCCTAGAGGTGTTATAACTGGGGATAATAATCGAAAGATCCATGGGGTTATTGAAACAACCGTGCAAATTTGAGCGAATACCGTAAATCTTTTGACCGGTACCGGATGTGTTTAGCTGGGACTCCTCCGACGAGACTATATGGCTCCACATCTTGGGTCACGACCGCGCCACTGCCTACCACCGCGCCGCGTCCGATATGGACTCCGGGGAGAATCGTCACTCTGGTCCCAATCACCGCATAGTCCGCAATCACCACATCACCCTCTTCCTCCGCAAAATCCGGACTATCAATATCGTGCTGCATGGTAAAAATTCTTACTTCCCCGGCTATGGAAACATTGTTTCCGATCTGGATGGGCCGTCTTCCCGGGATGAAAAAATCACGGAGGTAACTTCCCCCGCTGCGCTTATGCCGTCCGTCTAAAAATGCATCATTGCCGATCACCGTATTATGACCAATGGCGACCCCTGAGGGATTGTTAAACCTCGCAAGCCAATGAATAGAGCTATCCTTCCCGATTCCCACCCGGTACAAATATCGGTAAAGAAAGAGACGAATTGTGTGACTCGGTATAACCCCGGTCAGAGTACAACAATACACCCAAAAGTCTATAATAAAACGCATAGTAATAAGCACCAAATCCTAAACTCTAAACAAATCCAAATGACTAAAAACTAAAAATCAAAACTGTTTTGAACATTTGATATTTGAATTTTGATATTGTTTAGGATTTAGAAATTAGGATTTTGGATTTCTTCTACCCACCTCTTCCAACACTTCCAATGTCTTCTTTGCGGCAGCCTCCCAGGTGAATTTATTCACCTGCTCCAGTCCTTTTTTTATTCTCCACTTGCCCTGCATCAAGTTCCGATCCCTGACCGCCGAGAGTAGTCCTTTCGTAATACTCACAGTATTCTGGGGATCCACGTAAACAGCAGCTTTTCCGGCTATCTCCGGAAGACTGGAAACACGGCTTACGACGACTGGTATTTTTCTCGCCATCGCTTCAAGAACCGGCAAACCGAATCCTTCATAGAGGCTGGGAAGCGCAAAACAAAGCGCGTGTTCATAAAGCCCAACGAGGTCGCGATCCGACACAAAATCCAAAAATTTCACGCGGTCAGATATTGCGTACTTCTTCGGAGCCGCAAGTATTTCTTCATAGAGCCATCCTCGTTTCCCGACTATCACCAAATCAATAGCACCGAACCGTTGTTTGTTCGTCTTAAGAAATTCGGCAAACGCTTCTATGAGCCGTACATAATTCTTCCGCGGCTGCAACGTCCCAACAGATAGGATATAGTTTTTAGAAATATGATATTTTTCGAAGACTTTCGACTTTTGCCTGCCCGCCAAAGCCTTGGCGTCGGCGGGACTTTTTCCTTTTTCCTCCATAGGTATTCCCGGGTACGTCACCACCACTTTTTCCGGCGGCACTCCGTATGCCTTGATTATAGCATTCTTACTAAACTCACTGATGGTGAGTATCCGGCTCGCGTGAGCCGCGGAATATGCGGTCCAATGCGTCAACTGATAGAGATCGTCACGGCGGAATAATTCCGGAAAATGAAGATAGGATACATCCATAATAGCCATAACCCGGGGGATAACGGTGAAACGAGGAATATAATGTGTCGGAGAAAAGACTACGTCGGCCCTGGGAGTATCAGTCAAAAGTGCCAAAGGTAAACGAACAAGCGTCCAAAACTTTTTTGGGGAAAGCACGTGGTACTTCCACCATTCAGTTTCAGAAGGCATATCCGGAAGCAGTGGGTCTGGGAGATAGATACGAAATGTTAGATCTTTCTGGCTGACAGCTGACAGCTGACAGCTGACAGCTTTATATATGTTGTTTATTATTTCAAACGCATACCGCCCTATACCGACCCGCTCGGAAACATTTGCTTCATACCCATCTATAGCAATTATCATACCGTTTTTTCAAGGCCACCCCTTGCAGTACTACAAGGGGTGGCCTTATGTAATTACGAAGTAAATCCAGGATAAACGACTAGCAATTTCTCTTTCGGGATGCGAAGTAATTCATCAACGTCCTTTTTCGTCGCTTCAGAATCACAAAGTATGACTTTGCTCTCGCGCGCGACCCACCCGAGCCGCCGGCGTTGCACATCTCCTATCGTCTTGGCAAACGTTTCCGGGAACCGCAAAAAGCTTACATCGTGGATCGTAGTGACACCTTTTGCGGTTCCAAGTGGCGGCTGGATCCAGTCGCTGCTCCAAAACACATCCACTCTTCCCACGAACCACTCGACAGACACGATATGGAGAGTATTCCATAAAAATTCAAGGAATGTAGGAGGAACCGGGACTGCCACTAACCGGATCCGGGAATTGAACACGCGGACCTCTTCAAAATACGCTTTGATAGAGGATAGTTTCCGCAGAGAAGCCCCAAAAAGAACATACTCATTCGCCTGGTCAATGGTCAGGAGTGCTTTCACGAGATGACGGACATATTCACCGACACCTGTTCCCTCATGCACGATCTGGCTGATATC
>CAYHFH010000010.1:6957-10476 GCA_964355865.1 uncultured Gammaproteobacteria bacterium | reverse complement strand
GTGCCATTTCCACGCCGTTTCTATGATAGTCGTAAGTTCCGGATATTTGGGCTCCCATCCAAGCACCGTTCGGGCTTTTTGATTATCCGCCCAAAGTTTGGCTGGGTCTCCGGGACGGCGCGGAGCAAACGAACGCGTTACCTTCTGTCCGGTCACCCGCTGCACCGTATCCAATACTTCCAGATTGCTGTATCCCTTCCCAACTCCGAGATTTATGGCTGTGGAATCTCCGCCGCGGGAGAGATATTGCGCGGCTTTCAGATGCGCCGAAGCCAGATCCACGACATGAATATAATCCCGGATGCATGTGCCGTCCGGTGTTTCATAATCATTGCCATACAGTTCAAATTTTTCCCGTTTCCCTGACGCCACCTCAAGGGCGATAGGAATAATGTGGGATTCATGCACGTGAGCCTCACCCAAACTGCCGTCCGGCAGAGCTCCTGCTGCATTAAAATACCGCAGGATGACCGATCGCGTGCCATAAATACGCCCATACCACTCAATCATTTCTTCAACCATTCTCTTGCTTGATCCATACACAGAAACCGGCGCAATGGGGGCATTCTCCATGACCGGCACCTTGGATGGATATCCGTAGACGGCGCTCGTCGAAGAAAAAATAATAGATGGATTACCATGAAGCCTAACCGCCTCCATCAAATTCAGAACGCCGCGGAGGTTATTATCGTAGTACTCATACGGTTTCTCCATGGACTCTCCTGCAAGTGATAGAGCTGCAAAGTGGATGACCGCATCAAACGTATCTGAGGCAAGGGCAGCGTCGATATCCTGCTTATTGCGCAAATCCCCTAGGATGAGCTTCGTATCCCCGACAGCCTCACGGTGCCCGAGGGAAAGATTGTCAAAAACAACCGTTTCAATGCCCTGGGCTTTTAGGACCGCGTTGGTCACGGAACCGATATACCCCGCCCCACCGGTGATTAATATTTTCATGTTCTTTTATTCTATCCTTTTTGGTCGTATGAGTGAAATGAGGATGAATGTGAGGAAATAAGCCGCCGCGTACCACGTCAGCCTCTCGGCCGTAAAAAACGTCCATGTCGCAAAAAGCGGTATTGCCAGGACCAGGCACACCAGTCCCGCCCAGACGAAAAACACCGGACGGCCAACGACGAGAAGCACGGCAAGTAGTATAAAAAATCCAATGTCTTGTGGTTTCATAATGACCGGTAATAGGCAATAGTCTTTTCTAATCCCTCTGTCACGGACACCTTGGGTTCCCACGCGAGAACTGTTTTTGCCTTCGCAATATCCGGCTGACGTTCATGCGGGTCATCGGTAGGTAATTCTTTAAATATTATTTCTGAAGCAGATCCCGTCATTTCTTTTATTTTCACAGCTAAATCTGTCATCCGATATTCTTCCGGATTACCAATATTGAGTACTACCCCATTCGTTCCAATGGCAAACATTGCCTTCATGATGCCATCAACTAAATCTGACACATAGCAAAACGACCGCGTCTGGGTCCCGTCGCCATACACGGTCATCTGATGGCCCTTAATCGCCTGATTGATGAGATTGGATATCACCCGCCCATCGCGGGCCCGCATTCTTGGCCCATAGGTGTTGAAAATACGGATAATACGTGCGTCCAGTTTATATTTCCGCTCATAGACCATCGTCATCATTTCCCCGAACCGCTTCGATTCGTCATAACATGCCCGCTGCCCTACGGGATTCACGTTGCCCCAATAGGTTTCCTTCTGTGGATGCTCCTTAGGATCCCCATAGACCTCTGAGGTGGAGGCAAATAGAAATTTCGCTCCTGTTTCCTGACTCATGCGCAAAAGATTCCTTGTCCCCACGGAATTGACGAGCGCGGTTTCTTCGGGATTGCTTTGGTAATCCACGACCGAGGCAGGTGAGGCTAAATGAAAAATGAATGCTTGCCCCGAGCGTAGTCGAGGGGTTACGTTGTTCAGTGGCTCGACTACGTCATGCTCAATGAGATGAAATTGAGGATTCCCCATGGCCTCCTGTATATTTTCTTTCCGTCCGGTAATAAAATTGTCCACACAGATGACGCTCATTCCTCGGGCAAGAAGGCTATCGCAAAGGTGTGAACCGATAAACCCCGCTCCCCCCGTCACTAAGCACGTTTTCTCATCGTTCATACTCTGATTGTACTACTTCTTCCATTCACGGGCGAGCCACGACACTGCGGCAATAACGTCGTGGAGATCTCTCTCCCGCAAATTAGCTCCGAGCGGTAACGACACTGTTCTCCCGCCGATATATTCTGCCCTGGGAAACATGCCTTTTGTATACCCAAATGTCTTACGGTAGTACGCATGCAAATGAACTGGATTAAAATGAACTCCGCTTCCGATGTTCATTTTTATCAGCTGATCGACAAAATCATCCCGGGATATCCGTAATTTCTCGAGTCGCAAGAGTATTGCGAATAAATGCCGTGCATGTTTTGTGTTGGGTGCTTCGGCGGCCGGAAGTATCAATTCGGGAACGCTTGCCAACGCATGCATATACGTTTCCCAATGTTTTTTACGGGTGATCCAATTTTTTTCCACACGGGCGAGTTGATGGATGCCGATGGATGAAGCAATATCCGTCAAATTGTATTTAAATCCGGGAGTAACCGCTTCATAATGCCGATAGTACCGCACGCTGTAACGCTTATACGCGTCCTGCGAAAGTCCATGGAGACTCATGACCCTCATAGTCTGGCCAAATTTTTTATTGTTTGACGTTACCATTCCTCCCTCTCCGGTTGCGATATTTTTTGTCACATAAAAAGAAAATACGGTGATATCGCCAATCGACCCGATCTTTTTCCGCTTATAGACTGCCTCTGCGGCATGCGCCGCGTCCTCAACGACAAAAAGGTTGTTCCGGCGTGCAATGCCCATGATTGCATCCATGTCGCACGGCCGGCCATGGAGATGCACGGGCAAAATGACTTTAGTTTTTTTGGTTATCTTTTTTTCAATCTCTTTGGGATCGATGTTCCACGTGTCCTCACGGACATCGGCAAACACCGGTGTCGCACCACAATGGAGTATGACGTTGGCGGTCGATACAAACGTGAGGGGAGTCGTGATGACTTCGTCCCCCGGACCTACTCCCAATGCTTTAAGCGCGAGGTGTAGTCCCGCGGTTGCCGAATTGACGCCGAGTGCGTATGTGGCTTCCGTATAGGCCGCAAATGCTCTTTCGAATTGTTCCGTCTTGGGTCCCGTCCCCCACCAGCCCGATTTGAGGGTATCGACCACCTCCGCAATTTCCTCTTTCCCAATGAAGGGTTTTCCAAAAATGAGAAAGTTTTTTCTACGTGGCTTTTTCATATATCTCAAGGCCACCCCTTGCGGTACTGCAAGGGGTGGCCTTATGAAATTAAAATTTGAACCTTCGCATCATCCTCGCCGGCACTCCTCCCACGAGCGTTTTTGCCGGTACATCCCGGGTCACGACTGCCCCGGCTGCTATTGCAGATCCCTCTCCGATCGCCAGTCCGGGGAGAATCACTACCCGCGC
>CAYHFH010000010.1:0-6857 GCA_964355865.1 uncultured Gammaproteobacteria bacterium | reverse complement strand
AGAGGCGACACGAAACTCATGGCAAACACATACTGCCAGAGGCTAAATAGTACATAACGGACAGCTTTTTGGACTCCAACTTCTCTATATGCCATCATAGAATTAATGTATCAAATATCCCTGATTGATCAATTGTTTATAAAATTCCAGCAGATTCTTTATGTATGTAAAGGTGTCATGCACAAGCCGGACCGACGATCTTTTGTCAAAACGTCTGATAAAGAGTACCGGCTCTTCCCGTATGGCAAGTCCCACGTAGTAGGCATAGGTCATAATTTCCGTATCCCAAAACCAACCGTTATTCTTTGCCTTTTTGAGAATGGGAACAATCTTTTTCCGGTTAAAAAATTTATACCCGGTCTCCGTATCCTGGAGAGGTATTCCCAGGACCGATCGCACTAACCACGAATATCCCCGGCTCAGGACAGAGCGATGAAGGCTCGCCACACCCTCCCGATAGACACGTAGTCCCGTCACGATATCCGCTTCCCCCGAGAGGATCATACGGACGAACTGCGGTATATAGACCGGAGACACCTCGAGGTCAATATCAATAAATCCGACGACCTTCCCGCGCGCGATGGCAATCCCATCCCGCACTGTTTTTCCCCGCCCTAGATTGACGGAGTGATACAGGACCCGAAAATTTTTATTCTTTTTGACGATCGACGCGATGATACCCCTGGTCTTATCCTCGCTTTTGTCATCGACCACAATAACCTCATAGGAAAATACACTGCCCCGTAAGACGGTCATGACTGCATCAATACTTTTCCGAAGATGCGGCTCTTCGTTGTAGCAGGCGATGATGAGAGAGAGATCGAACTGTTTCATAATGGGATCGCGGTCTCTATCCCAAGCAGTTCACGCACTGCATTTCCTACGACTACACCGAAGGGGGGTAGGTATTTCTTCAGTTTATCCCTATCTAATTCTTCCGTATGCCACTCATCAGTACGTTTCGTTCTTTTCCCGAGGGATATTAAATACAGCATGTCCAACACGGCTTTTTCCGGTTCCGCTATATAGGTCCCACCAGTCAAATTAAATCCAAAAAATAATTCAGGTTTTAATTTTGAATAATCGCACCCTACATCCATCAATGTTATTTTTTTTGAATGTCGTGTGGTGGCAAGAGTCAAATTGTACAGCCCTTGGTTTATGATTCCATACTTAGACAGCGCACTTTCAAAGCTTATGTAACTGGGATAGTACAGTTTCGTAGCGAGCTTCTCTACGTCGAAGGAATGACCCCGCAACATATATATGCCCCTGGCAACTTTTATAATAGAACCGGAATCCACTAACCTCTTCATGGCCGTGTTAATGTGCGCTTCTTCGGGAAAAAGCTTTTTTACATCAGAAATATCAAAGATATCCTTCGCAAGGAGTTCAATTTTATCAATGAATGTATCTTTTCTCATAGAGCAAACTCCTCGAGTATATTCCGATGATTTTTTGGAATAAACGGATTTAATTTGTCCATCAATTCTTTTTGGGAGTATTTGAATTCTTTTTTAATCGTAAATATTTTATTTAGCCTCTGATGAATATACCATGCATCAAACAAATCTCTTGGTTCTCTTCTCACTCTTGTTTTGAGTATGCCCAATTTATCCTTCAAAATAGATTCGATGGTATATACTTTTCCGGAAACTTCAAGATTATTAAAAGGACTTCGGAGAAGTCCTACAGAAGAGACAAAATCTCTCACGTTCTTGTTAATTTCAACTTTTATACCAATTGGTATAGGTTTAAAGCCTACGTCAAACACGATCTTGGCAAAAAGCGTATGGTGTTTATCATATATATCTTTCACCCGCGCTTCAGGTATGAGACCAGGTAATTTTTCTATCGTATTCTTGAATGATGTGTACGGGATACTTTTAACCAAAGAGAAATCTAAATCTTCCGAAAATCGAAATGAACCATAGGCGAGACGCAACGCTGTTCCACCTTTAAAAACCAAATCTTTTTCAAACGAGGACCTATACAGTACGTCCAAGATGTACATCTGATAATGTTCTTTAAGAATATTATCGGAAACCGTATGGAGTTCAGCGGCAAATTTTTCCGCCTGGGCCTGTGTTAACATACTGTACATAAATGTACATTATCCTTACATTGATCACAAGGGGATCTTTAATCAAAACAGCAATTCTTCACACTGGCAGGCGATGATGAGAGATAAGTCCAATTTCTTCATGTATCGTGCTCAAGAATATTCCATGATCATCTTCTTCATTATCTCAAGATAATTTTTAGAAAAATCAGCAACGAAAACTGGATCAGGAAGAAAATTTTGAAGATCATACGCTAACTTCTGTGGAGTAACTGCTTTCTTTATCCTCTCAATCAGAATGAGTTTTAATTCCTTTTCATTTTTCACCGGGATAATCTTTCGTAAAGACAGCCAATTTGGTTTGATCTTGTTTTGTAAAAACCAATACAGATCATAATAATCCCTACCTTTTATATCAACCTCCTGTTTTTCTCCTTTAAACCAAAGCCTATTTATAAGCGCATGAATTTTACCGGTCATGAGTGTCGGTAGATCGTAATGATACACCATAAAATTAAAACCGAGTTTAGAAATAGGCGTCAGTTCGAATGAGGCTTGGGGAAGAATAGTATTGTCTGCCTCTATCTTCACGTAGAGCTTATCGCTTTCTGATTTTTCTGCCAGTCCCAGTTTATGCAAAAAAGGAAATTTCAGATAGAGACGAACAGTGGACTGAATTTTTGTTTCCAGGGATGGAAAATATTTGCTTCTGATCTCGTAAGACAAGTATTTTTCCAGATCAAACACAAATCCATCGGAAAATTTTTTTTTCGCATAGTCAAAATCTAAATCTTCGGAAAGCCTAGGTAAGCCATAACAGATTCTTAAACAAGAGCCTCCCTTAAAAACAAGCTTTTTGAATTTAAAGTGATTATAAATAAGACCTAAAACCAAGTACTGGATATACTCTTTCAGATAATTCAGAATCACCGTATTGGGAACCCCCAACTGCTTTTTTTCCGCAATGATCGGTAGTAATAATTCTTCAAGAAACATAGGCATCTGTGATTATATTGATAGCTTGATTTAGACGAAGGCTTTTGGTTTTCCGGCCGTACTGGACTAGTTCCCCAAATTCGGTCTTCGTCATATTCTCCCAATTTATCCGCAATTCTTCAATTGTTTTTTTATTGACCGGGGTTTGTTTTAAAAAACGAAGATAAAGAAAATCAAACACAGCCTTACTTTTTTTGGCAACAGCCACGGAAAAAGAACCGATTTGTTTGACTTCGAACCCAAAAAAAAGCGCCGGCGAGAGGGAATAATACGTAAAATTACCCAGACTATTGATAAAAGTCTTCGTCGTCTTCGTCGTCATGCTGGTTATCCCATATACAGCCTCAGTGAGAAGCCCAAACTTACTCATGATATATTCACCGGAAAGATACGAGGGTTGACAGAGTTGATTAGCTAGATATTGGCGGTAGTCGTCTTTGTTGGTTTCTCTTTCCCAGGTTTCTTTCAGAACATATACACCTTTCTTCAACGCGATAATATTCCCTTTTTTCAACCAATATTTTATGTTAAAATCCAAACGGTCATTATCCTCCTCCAGCTGCCGCAAAGTCTCCTTGGTTATGATGAGAAGATTGGTCAGTTTGTCCAGTTTGACTGTTTTCATATTAGTAGAAATACTCTACCATTTCACAAACAGCTTGTCAAGAGATACAGCGCTCTCCCACAAAAGTTCTTCTTCATTGTTGCAGGCGATGATGAGAGAAAAAACTGGTTGCTTCATATGCTTCTATTTCACCAATTCTCCGAAAAAATCCAGTCGGTCTACCTGCTTTTCATCAAAGAGAAACGGCCGAAGTTTGATTTTATATCTCGAGAGTAACGGAGACTCCAGGATAAATTTCTTCCGTGCTTTATCCATAATATCAGCCGGTAAATGATTTTCCTTTGCGAAGATAAAGTCAGGTTGAATTCCGCGGGAAAGGAGCCATACTATATCGTACAAATCGCGGGGTTGGGTATCTTCCCGACCTAGATATGCTGCTACCTTTTCTACAACCATCTGCTCGAGTGATTTGGTGACGACGGTTGCCAAAAAACCATAACGATTCATAAAAACCGTTTCCCTTGCTTGTCCCCGCCAAAAGTTTTCGATGTCCAGTTTAATCATGAGTTTTTCATCTCGATTGGGACTGAGTTGCAGTTGAGTAAGGAGTCCTGGAAAACGCAACTCGTAATAACTTCTCTTTATGGTCTTGTTATCATGGAGTTCTACACTAATATCCTCCTGCTGCAACCTCTGGAGTACGGTGGTAACTAGCTGTTGCGCTTGATGGGAAGGTATTCCGACCGCATCAAAATCCAAATCCTCGGAGAAACGGTCAAGTCCGCGTAATAATCGGAGTGATGTTCCACCGACAAAAAAAAGGTTTTGAGAAATTTTTTCCTGATAGAGAAACGAGAGAATTTTCGTCTGCAAATACTCCCGCAGAATTGCTCGTCTTTTCTCCGGAGGTAATCCGTAATTCCGGGCAAAGCTCAAAATTTCGGTAAAATTGACAATGGCATTATTCATGACAATTTTATTTCCTGTATCCACTTCGGAAAATGAACCGAATACTCCCGATAGCGATTCCAGTCCCAATCATTCAATCGCAAACGCAATTCTGAAGATACGTTGCGTACTCGTCGTAAATAAAAATAGTCCAAGAGTGCTTTCTCCTTGTACGCGATAGCAAATGGTGTTTGAGAAAAACCAAAAAAAAGCGAACGGTCAACCTTGAGGTAATGATATATGCCAAAACCTGTTTCGATTTTTTTCGTCGTTACGGTCGTGACGCAACTGACCGCCATGGGAATATCCGGGATAACCCCGTAGTAATTTAACGCGGATTCCAAGCTGATGTAGGATGGGGAGTAGAGTTTTTCGGCGAGCGCAAGTTCGTCAATGGTACTTTTGTCAAAACAATATAATCCCCGTTTCAGCTGGAAAATGAATCCCTTTTTGCCTAAACGGTAAAGCTGGGTTCTGATAGTGGCAGCAGACTCAGCCGGGAAAAGCTTCACCACATCTAAAATACGGAAAAAATTCCCCTCAATTTGTTTCCTGAGGTCTAAATATCTCATTAATAGATAATATACAAAATTGTCTATTATTTGTCAACAACTAAATATCACCCTTTCGGGGGTGACAAAAGCTTTTCTTCGTGGTCGCAGGCGATGATGAGGGAGAGATCAATATGCTGCATTCGTTAACATTGAGACTCGGTCATCCTTATCGTATCAAATGTTACAGTACTATACGCCAGAGAGGCATCCATTCTACTGTTATTTCGTTGACGTTAACCTTTTTGGCAAACGACTTGGTAACAAAATTAATCTTCGATACGTCCAATGATTTAGCTGCTGCGAGATACCTATCTAATTCAAATTCATAACCACGGGATAATTCATATTTTGCTTCCCAAAGCACGCGCTTACCTGATTCTTCACTGACGAAATCCACCTCTTGCTGATGTTCATAGTAAAAACCTAATCCTTTAGCTCTATGATGTAAATATTGATAAAGCGTACGCTCAAAAGCTGCACCACGCGAGAGCCTGCCCAAAAGATGAAACAACATGCCATTGTCGGTAACATAAAACTTCTTCGGGCCGTAAATTCTATGAGAACGACTCGCCGAGTAACGCGGCAGCTCATCAATCAACAGCGTGTTCTTCAGGTAATACACATACTCCTTGACGGTATCATTTTTCAGAGACAGAACAGATGCCAATTTTGTATACGTCGCGTGATGTCCGCTACGGTCCGCCAAAAGAAGCAGTAAATCCTTCAATAAATCCGGGTTTCGTAGTTGATACATGCTTACGATGTCTTTATAGAGAATGTTATTGACCAAATCGGCCAAATACGATGGATCCGGCCGCAAAACGTATTCCGGATAGCCGCCGAGCGTAAGATACTCTTCGAAATGCTTCTCTGTTTTGTACGGTTCTGCGACTTCATTCTTAGCCTTTTTAAAAATCAAAAATTCGGCGAAATCCAGTGGATCGGCTTCGATTTTCTCAATTCTCCCCGTCAGATAATGGCTTTTCAAAAGCAGCTGTGACGAGGCCGACCCGGACAAAAATATTTTGACGTTTTCCGTGTCTACGAGGCTCTTTACCTCTCGCTCCCAATCTTTGACATATTGAATTTCATCAAGAAAAATGTAAAGCTTGGCCGATCTGTCCGTGGCGAACATTTTCCGGAATTCGTGGACGAGCTCCAGTATTGATCGCGTCGAAAGCTGTGGATGGTCCATAAGCGCATACAGCACGTGCTTTGATGAAGTTTTTTTCAGAAGCTTATTGATGAACTGGTGGAAAATCGTCGTTTTGCCGACGCGGCGCGACCCGACCAGCAACACGGCGCGTTTATGCGTGAGCGATTTCTCAAGTTTATGGAGGTACGTGAGTCGCTCAATGCCAGTTTCGACGGCTTTGCCGGACCACCAGGGATTGAGGAGATTCAAAATCTCTTCCATGAACACTATTCTATTTCAAATGGAATCTTTTGTCAATAGTTTCCATTACTAATGGAAACTATTTCTCCCAGTCCACCACACCTCCAAAATCGCTTCCGCACCGTTCATCAACTCTTCCTCATCAAACACTTTGCCGGATACGGGTACGGATGAAGCACCAGGAATAAATAACGTTTCTAAAGACTGTGTCTTAAAATAGTTTTGAGTAAATTTTTCCCTAGTATAAGGAGAGAATGACCTGATAGTTTCCTTCTGTCAAGGAAACTATCTTTCCATAGATCACAAGGGGATCTTTAGTCAAAGCAGCTTTTCTTC
>CAYHFH010000009.1:4130-17327 GCA_964355865.1 uncultured Gammaproteobacteria bacterium | reverse complement strand
AAGCCAATGTGTGTCAAATGTAAGCTTGTCCACCGGAGGGGCCGGGTGTACATCATTTGTGCCAATCCGAAACATAAACAACGACAAGGTTAATAATTCACAATAACCAATACACAATGACCAACAATGAGTGAAGAGTTTTATAAAAAATCTTCATACCGCGTTGGATATTGGGATTTGTGAATTGGGGATTTGAATATATGGTACGTATAATCGGTGTCGACATACCCAATGACAAACGTGTAGATATAGCGCTTACTTATCTGTATGGCGTGGGACGCACAAATGTCATACCCATTCTTCTAGAGGCGGGGATTGAGAGCAGCCGGAGGGTGAAGACGCTCACGGATGAAGAAGTGGGAAGAATCGCCAAAATCATCGAGAAACAAGCGATGGTAGAAGGAGATTTACGCAGGAAAATTGGAGATAATATTAAACGCCTCCGTGATATTGGTAGCTACCGCGGGTTGCGCCACGGCAAGAAGTTGCCCTTGCGCGGTCAGCGGACTCGAAGCAATGCCCGGACCAAACGCGGCAAGCGTGTGACGATCGGAGCACTCAAAAAAGATGATCGAGCTAAAGTCGCAGAAAAGACGACGGAAGAAGCGAAAAAGTAAGTCATAAATTCTCAAGTCCATAAAGTGCGTTTTTGACTTTATAGACTTTATAGACTTTATAGACTTTTAACTGATTTATGGCAACTAAAACCAAACGAGTCGTAGAAAAAGGCAAAGTATTCATTGCCGCGACGTTTAATAACACCATCGTGACCATAACAGACATGGATGGAAATACCCTGTGTTGGGGGTCATCCGGTATGGCTGGATTTAAAGGTGCCCGTAAGTCCACTCCGTATGCCGCCACTACCGCCGTCGAGGCAGTAGCGCGCAAAGCGCAAGCCCAAGGACTTCGGGATGTAGAGGTGTACATCAAGGGTCCCGGGGCCGGACGCGATGCCGCGCTGCGGGGACTCAAAGCTGTGGGTCTCGCGATTACGCTTATTGCTGATGTGACTCCCATACCGCATAACGGCGTGAGAGCGAAGAAAAAGAGAAGGGTATAATATGGCACGATACACCGGACCAAAAAACAGACTTGCGAGGCGCGAAGGCATTGACCTGGGGCTCAAAACCGTGGGCACAAAGACGCATGCCAACCTTCTCAAGCGTTTGGGAATTCCTCCGGGGATGCATGGGGCAAAGGGCAAGCGGAAAACATCGGATTTCGGAGAACAACTACGGGAAAAACAACGCGTCAAGCGTCTCTATGGACTTCTCGAGCGGCAATTTAGACGTATCTATAGCCGGGCGAGGAAACAGCTGGGGAATACCGGAGAGAAGCTTCTGGAGTCTTTGGAACGCCGGCTTGACAATACACTATTCCGTGTTGGGCTAGGTCCCACGCGCGCCGCATCCCGGCAATTTGTGACGCATGGTCATGTGTTGGTAAATGGGAAGAAAGTTTCGATACCATCCTATGAAGTGGCGCCCAGCGACGTGATAACGTTGGGCACCAAGGGACTCGCGATTCCTGCGGTCAAGAAGCTCATTGATGCACCGCTTGAAGTCATCCCCGAATGGTTGGAGCGCAAGGGGCCAGTGGGAAAAGTAGTCCGGTTGCCCATGAGGAGTGACATTAAAGAAGACATTAACGAACAGCTAATTGTCGAACATTATTCGAGGTAAAAAGGAGCAGCTTAGTAGTTTAGAAGTTTAGTAGTTTAGTATTTTCTAAGCCACTAAATAACTACGCATCTAAGCTTCTAATTATATGAACGAGCCAACTTTTAAAATCAAAGTAGAGGTAGATAAACCGGATTATGGACTTTTTGTCATCGAGCCCCTCGAGCAGGGATACGGTCAGACCGTGGGCAATAGCCTCCGGCGTGTGTTATTGACCTCACTGCCGGGATCAGCGATTACATCAGTCAAAATTGACGGTGTTGCTCATGCGTTTTCGCGCGTCCCCGGACTCAAAGAAGACGTGGTTGAGCTCATCCTCAACCTTAAAAAGGTTCGTCTCATGTTGCCATCCGATGAGCCGGTTTCGTTCAAGCTTTCTGCCAAGGGACCTGGGGAGGTCACCGCAGAACAATTTGAGGTTCCCGCTGGAGTAAGCGTCGTGAATACGGATCTTGTATTGGGGACATTGGCTGATAAAAAAGCCACGCTCTCCTTAGAGGTGACGGCGCAAAAAGGATATGGATACATTTCTTCTGATGAGAAAAAGGTGTCAGAAATTGGTCGTATTTCTGTATCCGCCCTTTTCTCGCCCGTAACCCGTGTCAATTACCGGGTGGAGGCGACGCGCGTGGGTCGTATGACCAACTTGGATAAACTGGTCATGGAGATTTGGACCGATGGATCGGTAGCACCACTCGACGCCCTCATGCAGGCCGCGAAGATTCTGGTGTCATACTTTTTCCAGATTGTGGAACCGAAAGCCGTGGGAGTCACGGAAAGTGTTGCGGTATCTCCGACGGTGTCTGATGAGGTTTTGAAGATGCGTATTGAAGAGTTGGATATCCCAACCCGCATCGTCAATGCTCTGGGCAACGGCGGCATCGAAACCGTGGGTCAACTCTTGGGGACTCCGCGGGCAGAGCTTATGAAGATTAAAAATCTTGGGGCCAAGTCCTTGGGACTCGTCGAAGAAAAGCTCCGGGAAAAGGGTGTTGCACTAACTGTATAAATTGGGATTTGAATTATGCGTCATTCAGTATTTGGTCGACAATTATCGAGGGATAAGAACGAACGCAGGCGGTTGCTTCAGGGACTTGCCCGCGATCTTATCCATCATGGTCTCGTGCGGACGACGTTGGCGAAAGCCAAAGCAGTTCAACCGCTTATCGAGAAGCTTGTGACGAGCGCCAAAAAGTCTTTTGGGGGCGGATCACGCCGGTCGGCTTCACCGCAGCAACAGGTACGCAAAGTGTTGTCCGACAAAGTGACGGAACAACTCCTTATGGCCGACGCAGGGACGCGTTTTGCTGCACGTCAGAGTGGGTTCACGCGGATCGTCAAATTAGGTCCCCGTATAGGAGATAACGCCGAAGAAGTCATGCTCCAATTTGTCGACGAACGTGTGGTTGTCGAAGTCGTCAAAACAACGGAAAAAATTCCACAGGCTCAACCACCGCGTAAAGAAAAAAAGCCTGTAGAAAAAAAGAAACCTGGACGACCGAAAAAAGTCACATCTGACTCATAAGTCCCATGTGACTCATTTGACTCAACTATGAAAACCATAACACAATCGACTCAAGCCAAAGATATCGTCCGGACGTGGCACATTTTTGATGTGCAGGGCAAGGTGTTGGGCCGCGTTTCTACGCAAATTGCCCATGCACTTATGGGGAAAGGAAAACCAAATTTTGTCCGTCATCTCGATTGCGGCAATCACGTGGTCGTTATCAACGCGTCCCATGTGGTCGTGACCGGCAAGAAAGAAACCGATAAGCTCTATACGAATTATTCCGGGTTTCCCGGGGGACTCAAGACAAAAGCATTATGGCAGGTGCGGCGCGAAAAGCCGACGAAGATCCTCAGAAGCGCCATATTCGGCATGTTGCCGAAAAACAAACTTCGTGATAGGCTGGTGACTCGTCTTTGGATTTATGGCGAAGCCGAGCACCCGTATAAGGAGAAATTTGTCCAAAATTCATAACAAAACAAACTATGCCAACAGATCAACCAGAAACAGCAAAAACGATTGTCAAGGAAAAGCCGGAAGCCTCATATTATGAAGCCGTCGGCAGGCGACGGGTCGCGACGGCCCGTGTGCGCCTCTATGTCATCAAAGAAGGATCAATGAAAGTGAAAGATACGGAGATCACGAAAGGCGCGATTGTCGTCAACGGGCGCCCTGCAGAAAATTATTTCCCCGGAGAGGTGTTCAAAAAAATGTATCAGGAGCCATTCCGGACGACGAACACGATGAGCAGGTTTGCCGTCAGTATAAAGGTCAAAGGCGGTGGACTGTCCGGGCAATTGGGCGCCGTCATCCATGGCATTTCCCGGGCACTGGAAAAAGTAGATAAAGAAAAGTTCCGGCCAATCCTCAAGAAACGCGGGTTCATGATGCGCGATCCACGCGCCAAACAGCGCCGCAAAGCCGGTTTTGCAGGCAAGGCCCGTGCCCGTAAACAATCTCCGAAGAGATAAAGTATGGCTGGAGGCGAAAGAATCACTCCCCCTGAAGCAATCGAGCAACTGCTTCGAGCAATGCAAAATCCTGATGCCCTTGATGATGGATCTTTTGACTTTGCACATTCCTTGGCAGAGGATACGTTGAGATTATTGCCAAAAGATCAACTCATCAGATATCTCACTGATATATTAAGGGAGCTTGCAAAAAAGGATCCAACTGAAGATGAAATTGAAATATTAAGAAGAAGTCTTGAAGGGACTTTGGGTGACGAATTGAGGGGGAGAGATATTAGCGATATCGATCGATAGGGACAGTGTCCTGCGCGAGTTGCAACGATATTAACAATCTATATCTACGGACATCTCTCCGACTTCACATACCCGGCTTTTTGTGCTTCTTTCTCCGTACAATACCATTGTTCCCCGATATCTTCCTCGACGATGGCAAACGGATACTGCGTGCATCCCGGCACGTGATATATTTTTTTGAGCCGGTCGATATTGCCTTTTATCGGACATTCAGGATTTTTTGTGTTGCTGGTGGACTGGCACGCGCCGAAGATGCCCTTCTTTGCAGTTTTTACCTCAAGCCCCAATGCTTTGAGCTCATCGGCTCTCGTTGACGTATCGTGGTGGAAGCGCACAAATCCGCCTGCGAGCAATTCTTTATTGACCAGGAGATCACCAACATATATAAACGCCATGCCGCGTCCGTGTTGATCCGGGACCTGTTCCGTGATGCGCACGCGTTTACCCACGACGAGTTTCTCGATGGCATCCTTGGCCTCTGGGCCGCCGCAATACTCAAGTTCCGGCGCGTCAATGTGCCGCAGCCGCACACGCGTCTTGGGTTCAACGACAATTGTGTCCCCGTCAATGACCCCCTCGACTTTGACCCCCGGATCCGCAGGAAAAGATTGCTGCACCGGTGTTTGTTTTTTCAGAAGCACTGCGTTTAAAAGTAGCGACGGGATAAGGATGATGAGAAAGGGGAGTGTTATCAACCACGGAAGTTTCACTTTTCCGATACGCATACCATCAGTATAGCATCGCTCTCTATATTGGTAGTAATTCTGTGTCATATATGTCATATTGGACCTATATGTCCTATCAAATCCTGCCTCCGCACGGTGGGTACAGGAAGCTCCTATCGTATCAGCTGGCAACGATTGCTTTTGATTTTGGATTGGAGTTTGCCAACAAGTATATTGGGACCAGGTCTCGAACCCACGATCAAATCGTACAGGCTTAGCGTTCCGGTAAGCAGAACATAGTCGAAGCTAGTATGGCCTCAGGAACTTCCAAAAAGACGGAGATTACACTATTGGGTGTGGCGCGGGCGAGTTTGGAGGAAGCGCTCTCCGATGCGGAAGATTTTCTGCGTCAGCATGGACTAGTTTTATGGTATAAGACGGACCCCAGGGTATTGGGAATTCGTAAACTTGGTTATACGTCCGATAAGATCTATAAGACGTATATGTCATATATTTAAGAGCCTGAATCTGCCGCTAATTGCCTGATTTGTCTTATTCATCAGGCAAATTTTTTATTGGATAGGCAGATTCAAGCTGTCGAAAGGGAGTTTTTAGAAAAAGGCGGGTTGAGCGAGCGGTTGTATAAGGCCCGTCAAGGTGTTCGTTAGCACCCATTTTTCTTGTAGATTTATATCAAAAAGTTAGAGTTTGCTTTTATGTAAGCCCTGCCCTGCCCACCAGCAGGTGGGCACCATCCTGATGAGACGGTGGTGGCGGACGCCGCCAAGAGCTATAAAAACGCAGAACCACTATGATTTGGGGTGTATAATAAATGCAACGTATATTTTTATGTCTTATGGTTACTATAAATAAACAAACGTACGCAACTTTAGCACTTGTGGCTGCAGGTGTTCTTGGTGGTCTTGTTCCTATTGCTGTAAAAATTGTTCTTCGCGAAATATCACCCTTAACCTATTTATTTCTCCGCTTGTCTATTATGATCCTGATTCTTATTCCACTCGCATGGAATAGCATGCCAACAATTCGTCAATATTGGAAGCACATCATTATTCTCGGAGTATTTTGGATTTCGAATTTTTTACTTTTTATTTTTGGGGTAAAATCTACTACTGCGCTGGCATCACAGCTGCTTACTTCGGGAGTTCCAATTTATGTATTACTTGAAAATTCGTTTGTTAATAAAGAAAAATTATCTATTTGGCAAATATTCGGTATTATTATTGGATTAGTCGGGTCATTTTTTCTTATTTCTAAAGGTAACTCCATCCAGAGCGGATATGGAACAATAAATGGTAATCTTCTCATATTTCTATCGGCGATCTGCTCATCTCTGTATTTAATAGGAACAAAAAAGTTTATTCATGGACATTCACCGGTCGCTCTAACTGCATCGACTGCAGTTGTTGGGTGGGTAATTACCGGTATTTTAATGCTTTCTTTTGAGGGTTTAAATGGGTTTACGATATTACCAACTGTAACTACGGAGGCATGGCTAGCACTTCTGTTTATGGGCATTATCACCGGCGTTGTTATGTGGTTTCTTATTAATTTCGGATTAAAATTCGGTTCTGCTATTGTTGCTGGTGGCATGACGTATATAAATATTTTAACCGCTGGAATATTCGGTGTAATTATTCTTGGTGAATCGATAACGAATCGATCTGTGGTAGGTGGAACGTTGCTTCTCCTAGGAATATTTCTTTCCATATTTACTCCACTGTTCACCCGCAACAAAATTCGCAAATCATAAATCAAGTATGAGTAACTATAAACTGGTTTCATTTGATTTGGATGGTACGCTTACTATGGGTACAACGTGTCTTCAGTATTATGTTAAGAAGCTTGGAATTGAAGATAAAGCGATAGATTTGGAGAACCTATATTTTAGGGACGGTCCTTGAAGGGATCGTCAGAACAGTCCAGGTAGGACAGTTTTTCCTGCTCCTGGCGATTGTGTCCATTTATCCTGATCAGGGTCGAAGGACCCGCTGCGTTTCTTAATGAGTCCAAGGGCGTGGAAGGCGGAGCCGTCAAGTTAATAGTTGCGCTAGTCGTTGAGAATCAAATTTTTTTCCATCGAGTCTATTACACTAAGCACAATATTATTTAAATTCTTCTCACTTATCGCAGTTGGTATTGCATCAACAATATTTATAATCGACACTCTCCGAAATTCTTTCACCATATCTTTTATTTGTAGTTCTGGGTATAAAGCAAATATAAGTCCTTCAACAGTTTCAAAGCTTTTGAAATATCGTACGATGCTTATCGGCATCTTCACTCCATTGTTTTGCAACAGATGAACGGTATCGGCCAATATATGCCCGGATTTTACTTGTTGTTCTAGATAGGTTTTTGCCTCAATAGTATCCATGAATTTATTCATAAGAATACGGTACTTATGTCTAACTTCGTGAATGTTTTTTAGTACGGGTTCTTCACATAGTTGTA
The DNA here is from genome assembly GCA_964355865.1 of uncultured Gammaproteobacteria bacterium. Classification (GTDB taxonomy): domain Bacteria; phylum Patescibacteriota; class Microgenomatia; order UBA10105; family UBA927; genus CAZLDC01. The sequence goes on along the minus strand of CAYHFH010000009.1, from coordinate 9,736 downwards.
GAAGTGAATCAAGTGATTCGTCCGCTTTCCCAACGAGCAGTTCGCGAAAATACCGAAGCATTAATATTCTGTCTTTTTTAGAGAGACTTCCTACAATACCGAAGTCTATAAATACTAGCTCACCGGTCGGAGTATAAATTATATTTGCTGGATGCGGGTCGGCATGGAAAAACCCATGTACATGCGAGGTTTCCAATATGTTTCTAATTAACTTAAGTGTTACTTCTTTTCCGTCAAATCTAACTTGTTTTAGTTTTATTGCGTCTTTATGTCTGATAAATCCAATGATTTGAGTTAGGCTGTAGCCATCAATATATTCCATGGTGAGAATTTTTGACGTGCTAAGCTCTTTGTAGACCTTTGGTCCACGAATGCCATCACCTACAAGTTCGGCTACCTTATCAAATTTTTCAATATTGTTCGCCTCTAGTACATAATCCAATTCGTCCCGTGTCCACGACTCAAACTCCTCAACAATGTTAGACAATTTGTTTGTAGGTCTAAAAAGTACGTCGAATAATTTTGCAAGAAATTTCATGATCGCTAAGTCATTTTGTACTAAGCCATACACGTCAGGACGCTGGATTTTGATCGCAAGAACATCGCCATTTTTCAATTTCGCTTTGTGTACTTGCGCAAACGAAGCCGAGGCAACGGGAATGGATTGAAATTCTAATATTTTGGAATACGTATCCCCCAGCTCTAGTTTTATGATTGTTGAGGCTAGTGCTGAATCAAACGGAGGAACATTATCGAGAAGACTATAGAGTTCGTCACAAAATACTGGGGGAATAAAGTCCGGCCGAAGCGCAAGCATTTGACCAAGCTTGATGAACACCGAGCCAAGCTGCTCCAATGATTTGCGTATTAAAACAGCGTTTGGTTTTGTCGTGAACGTATCCTTTTTCCACGGTTTTGTTTTGAGGGTGAGTAGGAATAATTCTTTAATTATTTGAAGCGCTCTCATGTGCCCTTTCCTTTGTCGGCTTTGAATGTTTAGATTTACACGTAGAACAGAGAATAATTTTAGAATCGCTATTTGCCAGATAAGCAAAATATGCAGTATCAGAAGCGTTTAATTCTTTTTCGCAGTTATTACAAGATGCGTCTTTTGCAAGAATTACTTCTTGGTACCCAAGGATGTCTTGTTTTTCCGCATCAGTGAGATATTTTCTGATCTTCTTGTCTATAGCTTCATGAATATCCTCATGAATTTCTAAAGTATCTTCAACTAAATTGCGGATCAAATTTGAGACCGTAATTCTGTTTTTCTGCGCTTTACTAGAAATTTTTTCGTAGAGTTTCTTTGAAACCCGTGTATTTATGACTTTATCGTTACTCATGTATACATTGTAACACAAAGTATACAAATGTCAAGAGCCCTACGTTTTGGTAGCCCCCTTTATTTCTATAAATAGGTAATTGGTCCTTCCAACAAGTAGCCATGTGTGTGGTTGCCATCTTCCAAAACGCCAATCTCTCAAGATTTCTTTGTATGTTCGAGTAGTATTTCCAATTTGAAAATTTTTATCCCAATGTTTTTCAGGTAAACCAGAGTCATAGATATAAAACAGTTTCTTGCTGTCATCATAACCCCACAAGGTAATCCAATGTCCAATGATTCGTCCAAGGAGTGGGTTATATGTATCACTTGCATAACCGTTGCCAATCCGTAGCATCACAGGAGTGTTTTTTGAAAGGAGTTTTTTGAGGAGATGAATCCGCGCTTCGTCTGTTAACCCTTCCGCAGTTTTTGTTTCAGCATCCACACCATGAATGTTGAGTATATTTCTGTAATATTGTCTACCTAGCGTTGTACCAGTAAATCTGCCTATCCAATTAGTATGATAATACTTGGGGTGTGTTTTTGTGTCTAATCCATAGGCACTTAAAATTGCCTTTACCGAGTACACACCACAATGGCTTGGACCTTGCTTGAGGTATTCTTCTGGCTTGATTGATAGTACAAATTTATTTACTAAATTTGAGGGACGGTCCTTGGAAGTAGCGTCAGAGCAGTCCATATAGGAAGCAGTTTAACACCTTTCACTTGAATTTTGGTCGGGGCGACACGAGTCGAACGTGCGACCACACGACCCCCAGCCGTGTGCTCTACCAACTGAGCTACGCCCCGTCTTTTTAGTTATTGGTGATTGGTTATTTGTTACTTGGACATCACGCACCAAATAACGAAGTAACTAACGAACCAATAACGCTTTGTTGATCTCTTGTATTCTACCATTTATTGTGTAAGAATTGCATAAATTCCCTGCCTAGAAAGAATTTTGTAAGTCCTCCCAATCTTACCGTTCGCCTTAGGCTACTATTCGTAGACGGCTCACGGAGCGATTTTAGGAGGATGTAAGAAACTGTAATCCAAAAATTGTTTTGGAAACAGTTTCTAACAAAGGGAGATCATTATGGCTACAGACCCAAAACTCGCCGCTATCAGACTCGCCATGGATCAGATCGAGAAGCAGTACGGTAAAGGCTCGATCATGATGTTGGGAGAACAAAACGCAGGGAAACTGGCCATCGATGTCATTTCGACCGGCATTCTTCCGTTAGATTTAGGTCTTGGTGTAGGCGGTTTGCCCTGTGGAAGGATTGTAGAAATATACGGTCCGGAAGCTTCGGGTAAAACTACCGTGTGTCTCTCAACGATTGCGGAAGCGCAAAAAAATGGTGGGGTTGCCGCGTTTATTGATGCAGAACATGCTCTCGATCCCCAATGGGCGGAGATATTGGGCGTTAAGCTTGATGACCTCCTTATCTCTCAGCCGGATACAGGCGAACAAGCCCTTGAGATTGCTGAAACCTTGATTCGTAGCGGCGGCATTGACGTCATCGTCATTGATTCGGTCGCCGCCCTCGTGCCGCGCGCGGAGATCGAAGGCGAGATGGGCGACAGCATGATGGGCGTCCACGCCCGGCTCATGTCCCAGGCCCTGCGCAAGCTTACGGCAGTCATTTCCAAATCCAAGACGATTGTCATATTTACTAATCAATTGCGCCAGAAAATCGGCGTGATGTTCGGCAATCCGGAAACCACGACGGGAGGGATGGCGCTTAAGTTTTACGCGAGCATCCGGATGGACTCACGCAAAATTGAAAGCCTCAAAGATGGCGACCGCGTCATCGGAAGCCGGCACCGCGTGCGGATAGTCAAAAATAAAGTGTCCCCACCCTTCCGTGTTGCAGAGTTTGACGTCATGCATGACGGGATATCCAAAGAAGGGGGACTGATTGACGTCGGACTAGAGCTTAATATTTTGACAAAATCCGGCGCGTTCCTTAAATACGGGACCCAGATGCTTGGACAGGGGAGAGAAGCGGCGAAGCTTTTTCTAAAGGAGAACGGCAAGCTTACCAAGGAGATTACCGACGCCATCTGGAAAGCCGTCAAAACCGGTCAAGCTCACCCGAAAGTTGCCATGGGGGTGGAAGAGGAAGAGTAAATCCGACCAATCCATGACTGAATCTTCTGCCGAAGACCTATATCAAAAACTTCTCGATGCGTCATTTCATTTTGTCTCCTTCCGCCCACGGAGTGAAAAGGAAATCAGAGCGTATTTGGTGAAAAAATTATCCCGTTCTTCTGTCATACCTGCCGACTCTTCTGTCATCCCCGCGAAGGCGGGGATCCAGTTTTCCAACAGTCCATTAATCGAGCGCGTCATCACCCGCTTGCGGGAGCTTGATTATGTAAATGACGAAAAGTTTGCCGCGTGGTGGGTGGATCAACGGCAATCGCATAAGCCCAAAGGTATGCGACTCCTCACCCATGAATTGAAAGCCAAAGGAGTGACGGTCGAAATGAAGCAGTCAGATGAGGTGGGATTAGCCCGTCAGGCTCTCGTTAAAAAGCTTGACCGGTGGCAAGCATTACCCAAACTTGAGCAGAAAACGAAGATCTACGGATTCCTCGGCCGGCGTGGCTTTGATGCTGATACGATCCGTAGGGTCATTGACGAAGTAGTCTTGCGTAAGGTACAATAATAGATAGAGTTTTTGTCCGAAGAAAAAGCATTATATTGTAGGAATTTATGAATACCGTCACCCTCTCATCATTCTCTCCTACACACCATTCCATGCGGTAGTCCGCAGTTGGTCTAGTGGCGTGCTTTTTCCCCTTACAGAAGCTCAGATACTATTATGTTTGATGTACTCAAAACACTTTCCGGTTTAGTAAAATCCAGAAAACCCACTAGGAGTTTTAAACAAAAAACGGTACAGAAGCCCAGTTTGGGTGCCCAGAAATCTCCGAAGATGGATCCTCTGCCGCCTTCCGCACCTCTCCCAACGGTCCCCGTAGTCTCCCGCAAGGAAATTGAAGACGCACAAGCCGAGCTCCGTATTGCTCAAGCGCGAAGTCGGGAAATTGTTGTGGAAGCCAAAGATGAAGCATTGAGGCTCCGCCGTGATGCCGAAGAGGACCTCCGGCGCCGGAGTGAAAGTATTGAGCGGCATGAAGGGAGTCTTGATGAACGGGAGAAACGCCTCGTCAAACTTGAAGAAGATGCCAGGGGGAAACTTGCCGATATTGAAAAAATTAAACAGGACCAAGTAACGAAGCTTGAAAAGTCTGCTCATCTCACCCGTGATGAAGCGCGCAACGAGCTTCTTGAAGACGTGAAGGCCCGAGTCCGGGAAGATGTTGCACGCGAAATCCGCGAAGGGGAGCATCGCGCCCATGAAGAAGCCGGGGTCAAAGCGCGGGAGATATTGGTCGACGCCATGCGTCACGGGGCGACGGATTACGTCGCTGAGTATACGGTGTCAGTTGTCAAAATCGCTGATGATGACGTGAAGGGGAGAATCATCGGAAAAGAAGGAAGAAATATCCGTGCGTTTGAGACGGCGACCGGGGTGGATGTTGACCTGGATGAAGAAGGCGTTATCCGACTTTCCTGCTTTGATCCGGTCCGCCGCGAGGTAGCACGCGTATCACTCGAACGGCTCATGCGGGACGGACGGGTACAACCGGGACGGATCGAGGAGATCGTCGCTCAAGTCCGGAAAGAAGTCGAACGCATCATGTTTGAAGAAGGCCAGAAGCTTTGTCACGCCGTGGGAGTCTACAATCTGCCGGCGCCGATTATCGCGCTTCTCGGACGTTTTAAGTATCGCACCAGTTATGGGCAAAATATGATTGCCCACACACTTGAAGAAACGAAAATCGGTATTGCCCTCGCCCAAGAAGTCGGTGCGGACGCCAATATTGTGCGCTTAGGGTGTCTTCTCCATGATTTAGGCAAAGTTGTTCCGGACGGGGAGGGCAGCCATGTAGAACTGGGCGTCACCGTTCTCAAAAAGTATGGATTACCGCCAAAAGTCATTGACTGTGTGGCCCAGCATCACGAGGATACGCCCTTCACATCGCTTGAATCGATGCTTGTCTATATATCTGATGCTATTTCCGGCAGCCGTCCCGGGGCGAGACATGAGGATATCGAAGGATACGTGAAGAGGCTCAAAGATATTGAGGAAATCGCCAAATCCAAAAAAGGAGTCCGTGAGTGTTTTGCTTTTTCGGCCGGTCGCGAGCTTCGGGTTATGGTCGATCCGGGGACGGTCGATGACGCGGCTGCCACCATCATGGCGAC
>CAYHFH010000009.1:0-4030 GCA_964355865.1 uncultured Gammaproteobacteria bacterium | reverse complement strand
CTACATTGCCTCATAGAGCCCGCAGTGGCGGGCCCCCAGAAATTTTATCTCGTTCTAACCCTCTGCCCGATGGGAGGTGAATTACTACATGACAAAAGCTGATCTCATTGAAGTCGTCGCAAAAAAAGCGAGTCTCACAGCCAAAGCCGCTCGTGAAGCAGTGGTTGCTGTGTTTGGTTCGATCACGGATTCACTCAAAAAAGGTGACAAAGTGGTCGTTACCGGATTCGGGACATTCATGGTACGGTCCAGAAAATCCAGAACCGGACGTAATCCGCAGACTGGAGCCGCGATCAACATTCCCGCGCGAAAAACACCGGGATTTACCGCAGGCAAAGCACTTAAAAAGGTTGTCCGGTAAGTTTGTCGTATACTTGAAGAGACGCTTCCCCGTTACTCGCGGGGCGTCTCTTTTTTTGCCAGGTAGTAGAACTTCGACACAAGCGCAAAAGCGCTTGGTGTTATTTGCTAGGCAAATAAAGTCGAAGTTTCACTACCTGGTGGTATACTATAATATAGATAATTGGATATGGTCATTCAACTTTCTCATCTTAAAAAATACTATCAGGTTCATCAAAAAGAGCCCGGATTTATGGGATCGGTACGGTCACTCTTTCACCGTAAATACCAAACGGTCAAGGCGGTTGATGACATCTCTTTTGAGATTGACGAAGGAGAACTCGTGGGTTTCATCGGGCCAAACGGCGCTGGTAAAACGACAACGCTCAAATGTCTTTCCGGACTCCTGTATCCCACGAGCGGCCAGGTTTCCGTTTTAGGGTTTACCCCGTTTGAACGGAAAAATGCGTATCTTAAGCAAATTGCCCTCGTCATGGGACAGAAAAATCAACTCTGGTGGGATCTGCCGGCACAAGAGACGTTTCTGCTCAACAAAGAAATTTATGAAATCGAAGATGGGGAGTATAAAAAAACGCTTCACGATCTTGTAGAACTTCTTGATGTCGAACCGCTTCTCAAAGTCCAAGTCCGCAAGCTTTCCCTTGGGGAACGCATGAAGATGGAGCTTATTGCCGCTCTTATCCATTCGCCGAAAGTATTGTTTCTCGATGAACCAACGATCGGGCTGGATGTGGTCATGCAAAAAAACATGCGGGATTTTATCAGACAATACAACGAACTCAAAAAATCTACGATTCTCCTGACGTCTCACTACATGGAGGACGTCAAACAATTAGCCCAACGCGTCATCATCATTGACCACGGTAAGATTCTTTACGACGGAAAATTAGACAGTTTGGTAAAAAAGTTTGCCAAGTATAAAGTGCTCTCGATAGTCCTGGATGAATATGTGGCTCCGGATAAACTCGAAGCCGTGGGAGAACTCGTTGAGTACAATTTCCCCAAGGCCGTTATCCGGGTGCCCAGAAGTGCCTCCAATGTGGCCGCAGCCCAGCTCCTCCAAAAATTTCCGGTCGATGACCTGAACATCGAAGAGCCGGATATCGAAGACATCATCCGGGATGTATTTACCCAGCCCCAGTTTTCAAAAACTGGAGCGGGGTTCACGCAGAAAAAATAACATGTATGAGGTATCTTCGTATATTCCTTTTATTCTTCGAACATGTATATCAATATCGCAGTAGAATATTTGTCTGGTTCCTGGTTTCTTTACTTCATCCTCTTGTCTATTTACTATTCTGGTCAGGTCGAGGTGTAAATACTCCGGGTATCATCACGTATTATTTGCTTTTTATCATTGCAGGTGGTTTTTTTGTCCATGTTGAAGAAGATGCACGGCCGGATATCCTTGAAGGTCAATTAACGATGTATCTCATGAAACCATTTTCGTATCTTCATTTAAAATTTTTTAGTGAGCTTCCGTGGAGAATGATACAGGGGTCTATGGGGCTAATCGTTTTTAGCTGTATTACAATTATTTTTGGATTACCGGTGCAAATTGCATGGTCACCCTATGGGATTTTATTGGCAATAGTACTTGCTGTTTTTGGATATTGTGTCATGTTTATGTTTAAAATGATTATTTTACTTATTGCATTTTGGACGACAGATATATCCGGATTTCAGCAGTTATCAGAGATGATAATCATCATATGCGCAGGATTTATTATACCTATATATGCGTTATCCGATGTAGTACGTCAGGTGATATATCTTACGCCATTTCCTTATATGATTTATTTTCCCATTATGGCTTTTATGGGGAAGGTATCATTATCAGATTATTGGAGTATTCTTACCGTTCAGATCACCTGGCTCGTTCTATTTTGTGGTCTTTATAAGTTTCTTTGGCATCATGGTATTAGAAAATTTACTGCAGTAGGAATATGAAGAAATTATATAGAATTTGGTCAGCTTTAATACGAATTAATTTTTCGAACTTTGTTATGTACCGGGGAAATTTTTGGAGCACTGCTGCGGTCAGTATAAGCTGGGGCATTTTTTCAGTCGTTTCGATGTTGTTGCTGACATCAGGTGTATCATCGATTTTCGGTTGGTCGCAAGTTGAATTATTGATACTCGCCGGTGTATATAGTGTCGTTGTTGGTGTTTTTCACATCTTTTTTGCTGCTAATTTTTGGCATATGCCGCGTATTATTCATTTAGGCCAATTAGACGGTATTTTATTAAAGCCTATAGATTCACAATTTTTGTTGAGCGTGAGGTATATTAATTTTCCTATATTTCCACGCGTTATTGTTGGATTCTTGTTTATTATGTATCTTATTTCATCGAATAATATAGAAGTCTCGCTTTCTCAGTGGATTTATTTTAATATCCTATCGCTTTTTGGCTTACTTATATTATATTCGGTATGGTATATCTTTATGACTATTTTACTTTGGCAATCTCATCTCACAAATCTCAATGATTTACTTTCCCATATCATGGATACCGCTAAATATCCTACGGATATGTATGAAAATTTAGGTCTATTCATTTCTATATTTTTGATACCATTTGTTCTTGCTGTCACGTTGCCAGCCAAAATATTATTTGGGCGAGCATCATTCGTCGATATCACCATACTTATGATTACAAGTATATGCCTCTTTTCTTTTTCTCGTTTTTTTTGGCGTTTTGCTCTCCGCTCTTATACCAGCGCGAGTAGTTGACCCGTCTTCGGGTCATCCTGAGCCCTTCGACAGGCTCAGGGTAAACTGAAGTCGAAGGATCACATATGCATCCATATCTCCAGATTATCAAAGGAACAATAGACGAATACGCCACGTACCGACTTAGTTTTATTCTCTGGCGCGTCCGGCTCGTGGTTCAACTTCTGGTCGTCTATTTTATGTGGTGGGCACTTTTCGCGGGACACGATACCCTTTTCGGATACTCACAAGGCGCGATGCTGACCTATGTTCTTTTCAGCTCATTCGTCCGTCCGTTCGTCATGGGCACCCGGACACAGGAAGTGGCCGAGCTTATCCGGAGCGGAAATTTATCTAATTATCTCGTGCGGCCGTTTAATTTTTTGGGATTTTGCGCAAGCCGGGATATCGCTGATAAATTATTAAATGTCCTGTTTGCCGTATTTGAAATTATCGTGTTATATTTTTTACTCCGGCCGGAATTATTTATTCAAACGGATATGGTGATGATTTTTCTCTCATGTATGGCCCTCGTCATGGGGATGATACTGTTTTTCTTTTTTAGTCTCCTTATCTCGTACATGGGGTTTTGGACGCCGGATGTATGGGCCCCGCGGTTCCTTTCGTTTGTTTTCGCCGAGTTTTTTACCGGGGCTTTATTTCCGTTGGATATTCTGTCCGGTCCCCTTTATCTCATAGCCAAAAGCCTCCCGTTTTTCTATTTCATCTATTTTCCGCTCAAAGTATATCTTGGGCAATTAACGCCAATCGAAATACTGCAGGGTTTTTCGATTGGGTTCGTGTGGACCGCCGGATTATGGTGGTTGGCAGTCATCGTTTGGTACAGGGGACTGCGCGCCTACACCGCGGAGGGGAAATAACGATGAAACGCATAAATCTTTACATCAGGATTTGGTGGAAACTGACGGTAAGCTCATTTATGATATCGCTCACCA
>CAYHFH010000008.1:0-17582 GCA_964355865.1 uncultured Gammaproteobacteria bacterium | reverse complement strand
TTTTCGCCGTACTTCTTCTTTTGTTGCAGCTTATCACGAGAGGAGCCGTGCTTTAGATCATATGAAAGGACACATTCTTCATTTTATTGTTCTTCTCTTAATATTAGCCGGTGGCACGGGTATGTTTTTTATGGCTCATGGAAATACTGGTCTCCAGCTTATGATTGGGGTTGTCACGAGTGTCGCCTATATCGCTTGGGGCATCATCCATCACGCTATGCAAGGGGATTTACACCGGAAAGTTGTGATAGAATATATATTTGTGGGTACGATTGCAATCGTCATATTGTTTATAGCTTTGGGTTATTAATGGAGGGAGCTCTTCTATGAAAGGTGTCATTTTAGCCGGTGGACTTGCGACGAGACTTCGTCCTCTTACGCTCGTCACCAATAAACACTTGTTGCCTATCTACAATAAGCCCATGATTTATTATTCGCTGGAGGCGATGCGTAAAGCAGGCATCAAAGAAGTCCTGCTGACTACTTCAGGCGACCATGCAGGACATTTTGCAAATCTTCTGAAAAATGGGGAAGACTTTCAGTTAAAACTGTATTATGCCATTCAACAAAATCCTAAAGGTGGTATACCTGATGCTATCGCTCTTGCCGAGGAGTTTGCCCACGATGAGCCAATTCTTGTCTTGTTGGGAGATAATATTTTTAATTTCAATCTTTTCGATGCACGGCGAAAATTTGAAGCAAAAGGCAAGGGCGGCATGGTATTTGGCGTCCATAAGGATACTGAATCAAAACAATATGGGGTGATCCAAGTCGATAAAAATGGAAAAGTCTTATCTATTGAGGAAAAGCCGGAACATCCCAAATCTGATATTGCCCAGACCGGAATATATATCTATGATCATAAAGTATTTACCTGTATTAAAAAGTTATCGCCTTCCGGCCGTGGAGAGTTGGAAGTGACCGATTTGAATAATTATTATTTGAGATCCGGAGAGCTCTCCTGCGAAATTATCGATTGGTGGATTGATGCGGGTACTTCCTATGACGAACTTCTTAATGCCAATCTCCAGGTGGCCACCATGGTCAAAGAGGGTAAGTTATGACCAGGTAGTGAAAACTCGATCATTCAAGAGAAGGATGAGTAGGTTATCTGGAGATTACAATATCGATTTGGTTTATAATAGTTATATGTTTTTCGCAATGACAAAAAACATATCGAGTTTCTACTACCTGGTATGATTGACGGCGTACAAACAAAAATTCTTATTCGACTCCCCGATGAGCGGGGATATTTTGAAGAACTGATACGGGTGAGCGATCCGATATTTTCTGAAGGATTCGGACAACTTTCCCGATCATCTATGGTGACGGGAGTGGTCAAGGCATGGCATGTGCATAAAACACAGATTGATTGGTGGTACATCGTAAAAGGCACGATCAAGGTAGCCCTCTACGATAATAGGTCTGCGAGCCCAACCCACAAAGAGCTCAATGAATATCTGTTGGGTGACGGGGGGCAGGATATCATTCTCAAGATTCCGGCAGGGGTTGCCCATGGGTTAAAGGTGGTCGCGGGTCCGGCGGAACTTGTCTACGTTACCAGCGGCATCTATTCCAAAGACGAAGAGGGCCGTATTCCTCATGATGATGCGCTCATTGGCTATGATTGGGTACAGGGCATGACGATCACCAATAAAAATATTACATGAAACTATTAGTCACCGGCGGCGCCGGCTTCATTGGATCAAATTTTATCCTTTACTGGTTGCGTGAGCATCCAACGGATAGCGTGGTCAATCTTGATGCATTAACGTACGCCGGAAATCTGGAAAATCTTACCGAAGTCAAAGATCATACCAACTATACATTTATCCATGGAAATATATGTGATCCGGACACCGTAAAAAAAGCATTGTTCGGTGTGGATATCGTTGTACATTTCGCGGCGGAAAGTCACGTAGACCGGTCAATACGTGCTCCGGCTCCATTTATTACGACGAACATCATGGGAACCTACACACTTCTGGAGGCAGCAACAAAGGCAAAAATATCCCGGTTTCATCACATATCAACAGATGAGGTGTTTGGATCGCTTGAGCTTGGGACTTTGAGTAAATTTACTGAACGAACACCATATGACCCCAGAAGTCCTTATTCAGCCAGTAAAGCAAGTTCGGATCATTTAGTGCGTGCATATCACGAAACATACGGGTTACCAGTGACGATTACCAATTGTTCAAATAATTTCGGACCGTTCCATTTTCCGGAAAAACTTATTCCACTGGCAATTACAAATATTTTAGAGGGTAAGAATGTGCCGGTATATGGTGATGGACGCAATGTGCGGGATTGGCTGTATGTTGAAGATCATTGCCGGGCAATTGATGCAGTATTGACCTGCGGAAAAATAGGTGAGACATACTGTGTGGGCGGAGTCACGAATGACATTGACAATATAACAGTTGTCAAGAAAATTCTTGATATCATGGGAGGCCGCGAAGATATGATTGAGTTTACGGCCGACCGTCCCGGACATGACCGGCGGTATGCCGTAGATTGGACGAAAATTCACGTTGAACTTGGTTGGCAGCCGCTTCATGATTTTGACGAGAGACTCAAAGAAACGATCAATTGGTTTACGTCCCATGAGGCATGGTGGAGGCGCGTAAAATACGGGGGCACGTCGTGAATATTATTGGTACGGGACTCTCAGGACTTGTGGGTTCTCGGGTGATGAACCTTTTGACACCTGAGTTCCGGTTTGAAAATTTAAGTCTCGAAACGGGCGTTGATATCACTCAAAAAGATGTGGTGATGGACAAAATTTCCTCGTCGGATGCCTCTTGGATTTTTCATTTTGCCGCTATAACAGATTTGGATGCTGCAGAAAAAGAGCGGAGTCTTGGAGAATCTGGCAATACCTGGCGGGTCAACGTTGAGGGCACCCGGAATATTGTTGAAGCCGCCCGGAAGTTTAAGAAGCGCGTGTTGTATCTTTCGACGGATTTCGTATTCGACGGTAACTCCGGACCATACACGGAAGAGAGTGTGCCTAGTCCTGCGAGTTGGTATGCCACCACGAAGTATGAAGGGGAAAAGTTGGTTTCCAACCTAGGAGATGACGGTCTTATTGTACGTATCGCATTTCCCTACGGTTCAAAACCGGGCGCCCGTCCGGATTTTGTACAGCGCATAATAGACCAACTTCGGGCGGGCGAGACTGTGGTTGCGGTTACCGATCAGCTTATCACCCCAACGCACCTTGACGACATCGTCGGGGCAATCCGCGTATTAGTAAATAACGTTGCATCCGGCATCTATCACGCGGTGGGGAGCCAGGCACTTTCTCCCTTTGAAGCCGCGATCCTCATTGCGGACACCTTGCATTTGGATAAATCAAAGATTGCGCCGACGACATGGGCAATGTATTATAAGAATCGTGCTCCGCGACCACTCCGTGCGGTTTTACAAAATTTAAAAATAGAATCTTTAGGGGTATCGATGCTTCCCTTTCGTGAAGGGATTCGGCTCATTGTATGACAATTTCATTTATCGGTCATGGGTATGTGGGACTCGTCACTGCTGCAGTATTTGCGGATTTGGGGAATACCGTGTGGGTTGTGGGACGCACAAAAGAAAAAATTGATAGCCTCAAAAAAGGGAAAGCGCCATTTTATGAACCGGGACTTGAAGAATTAGTGAAACGGAATGTTACGGCCGGCCGGTTGCTGTTTACCCTGGATTACGGGCAAGCGGTCGCCCCTTCAGAAATAATATTTATATGTGTCGGTACGCCGCCGAAAAAATCCGGCGGGGCGGATCTTACGAGCGTGTTTGCGGCTGCCGAAAGCGTCGGAAAAGCACTTGTTGGGTATAAAGTTGTCGTCACCAAGAGCACGGTGCCACCCGGTACGAATAAAAAAGTTTCAGAAATTCTTGAACGGACGAAATCTGGAGAATCATCATTCTCTATCGCGTCAGTTCCAGAATTTTTGCGGGAGGGGACGGCGATCCGTGATACACTTCATCCGGACCGTGTCGTCATTGGAACGACATCCAAACGCGCCGAAGAATTACTTCTCGATCTTCATAAATCCATTGACGGTAAAAAAGTTCTCTGTAATCTGGAGACAGCTGAGCTGATCAAATATGCATCGAATTCCCTCCTTTCCACAAAAATATCTTTTGCCAATGCGATAGCGTTTCTTTCCGAAAAGGTTGGCGCGGATGCCGAGAAAGTGCTTGAGGGAGTGGGACTTGATAAACGCCTCGGAAGAAGTTTTCTTTATCCGGGAGTGGGGTATGGCGGAAGCTGTTTTCCGAAAGATGTCAGCGCGCTTATTGCAATCGCAAAAGAATACGGGTACAATTTTTCAATTCTGACGGCTGTTGAAGAAGTGAATAAGGAAGCCGCGAGCCGGTTTATTGATAAAATTTCCCGTCATTTTCATGGCGATCTAAAAGGGAAACTGCTTACGGTGTTGGGTCTTTCATTCAAACCGGATACGGATGACATGCGATCAGCGCCATCGGTGGAAATTATCGGAAAACTCACGCAAATGGGGGCTCGTATCCGCGTTTTTGATCCGGTGGCTATGGAAAATGCCAAACCATTGCTACCGACAGGAATTTTTTATGCAAAAGATGCTTATGATGCAGCCCGAGGTGCAGATGCTGTGATTGTAGTGACCGAATGGAATGAGTTCCGGCAATTGGATTTGGTGAGACTTGCCAAAGAACTCAAAGAACGGGTACTATTTGATGGCCGCAACGTGTACGATCCGAATAGTGTAAAACAATTAGGTTTCATGTATTATGGTGTAGGGAGAATGTAAAGGGAGGATATATGGCAAAAAAAGCATTAATCACCGGAATCGCGGGGTTTGTAGGAAGTCATCTTGCGGAACTACTGTTATCCCGTGGTTACGAGGTTTATGGCATGTGTCGTCCGAGAACGAAGCGGGATCACATAGAATCTATTATCAACAAACTCCACCTCGAAGATGCTGATCTTCTGGATACACATAGTCTCTATACGACGCTTTCCCGTATCAAGCCGGATTATATTTTTCATTTAGCGGCGCAGTCGTTTGTCCCTACATCGTGGGTGTCTCCATCCGTCACGCTTGAAGTTAACATCGTGGGAAGCGCAAATTTGTTTGAAGCCGTGAGACAGGCAGGTATTGATTCAGTCATCCAAATCGCATGCTCGTCGGAAGAGTATGGATTGGTGCACGACGATGAGCTTCCTATCAAAGAAACGAATCCACTCCGGCCGTTATCCCCGTATGCTGTGTCTAAGGTCGCGATGGATTATTTGGGATACCAGTATTTCCAATCATACAAAGTGCGCATCATCAGGACTCGAGGATTTAATCATACGGGGCCCAGGCGGGGTGAAACATTTGCCGAGTCTAATTTTGCCAAACAAATAGCACTTATTGAAAAAGGCAAGCAGGAGCCGGTCATAAGTGTTGGGAATCTTGAAGCCAAGCGTGACTATACGGACGTGCGGGACATGGTTCGGGCGTATGTATTGGCAGTCGAAAAATGTGATCCCGGAGACGTATATAACATTGCAGTCGGGAGTGCTATAAGGATCGGAGATATGCTCAAGATGCTTCTCTCTTTCTCCAAGGTGAACGTAGACGTAAAAGAAGATGCCTCCCGCATGCGACCGTCTGATGTGCCGGTTTTGATCGGTGATAACACGAAGTTTGTAGAGAAAACCGGTTGGAAACCGGAGATTCCGTTTGAAAAAACCATGGAGGACCTTCTCAACTACTGGCGTGAACGGGTATAATAACCCCATGAACACCGTCGTCATACTTCCGACGTACAACGAGCGGGAAAATATTAAAACCGTTTTGGATAGTATTTTTGACGTATGGGTCAAAATCCGCGGGCACAGCCTGACTATTCTCGTCGTCGATGATAAATCTCCGGATGGGACGTCAGAGGTGGTGAAGCAATATAAAAAAATACATCCAAACGTGATACTTCTGACAAAGGAAAAAGAAGGATTGGGGAGCGCACTTTTGTTTGGGATTGCCTACGCACTTGATGTGTTGCATGCTGAGATTATCGTCCAGATGGACGCAGATCTCTCTCATGATCCCGGATCGCTACCTCATTTTATGTCCGCCATCGATCGGGGAGCAGATTTTGCCGTTGGGAGCCGGTATATAGAAGGCGGATCAATACCGGACAACTGGGGGTTGCACAGGAAACTGTTTAGTATTGTCGGTAATGGAATCGTACGATTTGGCTTAGGATATACGAACGTCCACGATTGGACGGGTGGGTATCGGGCGTATACAGAAAAAATAGCGGGATATAGCCGTACGCAATTATCTAAGTATCAGGGATATGTATTTCAAATCGCATATCTTCATAAATCGATACAGCGTGGTGCAAAAATTACCGAAGTTCCTATACGGTTTACGGACAGAAAGTACGGACATTCTAAAATAGCACCATCCCAATACATTCGTGACGTGCTTCGGTATGTCATTCGTCAGCGGGTGAAACAATTAGTCACCGGATCGTTTGGTAAATTTGCAGTGGTAGGGAGTATCGGATTTATCATCAACACGACTATATTAGAAGTATTAGTTCACACTGGATTTCATCCTGCGTTGGGAAGTGGCTTTGGAGCAGAGCTTGCCATCATCTCTAATTTTCTTTTGAATAATTCCTGGACATTTCAATCGAGAAAAGTCCACGGATTTCCAGCAATAGTAAAATTTTTACAATTTAACATAACCTCTCTTGGAGCAGTGCTCATACAATCAGGTACTGTTTGGCTAGGATCTATATCATTTGGAGTTTCCGTTTATCGCTGGTTTTACCTATTAGGTGTTGGAATCGGGCTTCTTTGGAATTATATGATGTACTCAAAAGTGATATGGAAAAAATAAAGAAAATGGTCATATGGTTATATGGTCATATGGTTGGAAAAAATAACATTCATAAACCATCCAGCCATCTAACCATCCAACCATCCGCATTATTTATTGCAGTGATACTCCTCGTGGCCGCCTATCTTCGACTCCATAATATTTCCGGTTATATGACATTTTTAGGAGATGAGGGGCGCGATGTCATGGTCGTCAGGCAGATGATTGTGGACCATAAATGGACCCTTTTGGGGCCTACGGCATCTGTCGGGGGATTTTTTTTGGGTCCCATCTATTATTATTTTATGCTTCCATTTCTTTGGGCATGGAGGCTAGACCCTACGGGTCCGGCGGTAATGGTTGGGTTATTTGGTGTGGCTACGGTATATCTCGTCTATCGCGCGGGTCGGGATATGTTTGATCCGTGGGTGGGGATAGTCGCGGGAGCGTTATACGCAACATCGCCGGTCGTCATAGCATATTCGCGTTCGTCATGGAATCCCAACATTGTGCCGTTTTTTTCATTGCTTACTATCTATCTTTTGTGGAGGTATGCGCGGGATGGGAGATTCAGGAATATTTCTTGGGCTGGGGTAGCCATGGGGATTGGCTTGCAACTCCATTATCTTTTTTTATTTCTTTTTCCGGTGGCCGCACTATGGATTATGGTCCATAGAAAGGCGCAGGAAAAGATGAAAGCGGGACTATGTTGGGTCATCGGCTTTTTGTTGGGTTATGCACCGTTTCTGCTGTTTGAATTACGTCATGGATTTCCTAATACCCGGTCGATTTTCCAATTTGTACTCACCGGCAAAGATACTGGATTGGTGAGTGAAAAATATTGGATCATTATTCAGGATGTTCTTTTTCGATTAGTCGGACGCTTAGTTCTTCGTTTTCCCCAGCCGGAAATATGGTCCTCTATTCCGGATTGGCAAAAGGGAATATGGCATTGGGGAATAATCGGAATCATCGTGACGGGCGTAAGCCTACTTGGTCTGGGAATGTATTCTGGGAAAGATACCTCCCGATGGAGGCAGTCTTCATCATTAATTCTGCTGTGGGGCTCGGTCGTCGCTGTATTATTTGGGTTTTATAAGCGGGCAATTTACGATTATTATTTTGGTATTTGGTTTGCATTGCCATTTTTTGTGGTAGCCATTATTTTGTATCGAGTCAAGCAAATTCGTTTCATTGGGATGGCAATTTCGATGAGTATGACAGTTTTTTTACTTTGGTGGAATTGGCTGGGTCAGCCGTTTCAATATGCCCCAAATCATCAATTGGCTCAAGCCCGCGGTATAGCCCAAGCAGCAATAGAAAAAACTGGTCAAAAGCCATTTAATTTTGCTCTGATCACGCAAGGTAATTCTGATCATGTATATCGATATTTTTTTGATGTTTGGGGGAGATCTCCCGTGGTTATAGAACCCGAGTTTAAGGATCCAACGAGGATCACCGTCACTGATCAACTGATCGTTCTTTGTGAGATTCCCGATTGTAAGCCACTCGGACATCCTCTTTGGGAAATTGCCGGATTTGGAAGTGCCACAATATCCGGAACCTGGAAAACATCGTTTGTCACCATTCATAAACTGATACACTTATAGGTATGTCCAAACCGTATCTCTCCGTAGTTATTCCTGCGTATAACGAAGAAACCAATATCAGGCTCGGAGCGCTTGATAAAGTATCTCGATATATGGAGAGCCGGAAATACCGATGGGAGGTTGTCCTTGTCGATGATGGATCTACTGATGGTACAAACAATCTTTTGGATGAATTTGCTCGGGTGACCCAGGGTTTTCGTATTATCCATAACCCTCATCAGGGCAAGGCTGCTACCGTTATAACGGGCTGTTTGGCGGCCCTTGGAGATATTGTGTTATTTACGGATCTGGATCAAGCAACACCTATACGGGAAACGGAAAAAATATTGCCATGGCTTGATCGGGGTTTCGATGTAGTGATTGGCTCCAGGAGGGGGAAGCGTGAGGGGGCACCTCTTACTCGTATCGCTATGGCGAGAGGCTTTATGTGGATCCGTTCACTGATTCTCGGACTCTATGGAATTTCTGATACGCAATGTGGATTTAAAGCGTTCCGGCAGGATACCGCAAATAAAATATTCGGGCGACTACAATTGTATGGAAACAGTCATAACGTTCAAGGATCCATGGTTACCGCGGGGTTTGATATTGAAGTCTTGTTTCTTGCCAAGCAACTCGGATTTCGTATAAAGGAAGTTCCTGTTGAGTGGCATTATGTCGAAACCCGCCGTGTAAGCCCTCTCAAAGATTCCTGGCAGGGACTTATGGATATTATACGCATCAGGCTAAACAGTATCCGTGGATTGTATCGATAATAGTATGAGAATGTATCATCACAATATTTTATTGGCGGGGTACATGGCAGCAGCCATTGCGTTATTTTTGTATTCTTACACCCAAGTCGATCTTAATCTGACTCTTTCTACGGTAAATATTTGGCAGTATATCCAGAAGGCGTTTCAGTATATCGGCTATTATGAGCGGACTTTTTCAACATTGATATATCTCGGCATACTCGCAATTTTTTATGGGCTCTATATCGTGACCTTGCGAGGAATTCACACGGGCATCCTGACAGTACGGAGTATATGGAGAATAGTTTTTTGTATCATCATTGTTTTGGTACTTTCCTATCCGGCGTTTTCCTATGATATTTTCAATTACATGTTTACTGCCAAAACAGTTCTTCTCTATCATAAAAATCCTTATGAGGTGATTCCTATGCAATTTATATCCATTGATCCATGGGTTAATGTGATGCGTTGGATCCACCTACCGAGCGCATATACGCCCATTTGGATATTACTATCTTTACCTGCTTACTTTTTCGGTTTTGGGACATTTCTCCTTATTTTATGGAATTTTAAGATAATTGCAGCATTTTTTTATCTCCTTGCAATAAAAGGAATCTATACGGTTCTCAAAAAAGTTGATCCTGATCATGCGTTGCTTGGTATGGCAGTGTTTGCGCTCAATCCGTTGATAATCATCGAGAGTTTGGTAAGCGGTCACAATGATATCGCTATGATGGCCGTCGCCATATGGTCTATTGTTTTTTATTTACGGAAGAAACAGGTATTGTTGGCTTGGTGGTTGCTCGCACTTTCAATCGGGATGAAGTTCATGACGGTATTTTTGCTTCCCAGTTTTTTCTTGAAGTGGTCAAGAAACATGGCTCTGGTTGGCATAATTATAGGATTCGTGATGGTCATATCGGGGCGAGAGGTGCTCCCGTGGTATTTCGTTTGGATTATGCCTTTTATTGCTCTTATCCCCAGGAAACGCAATATAATTCTTATCGCGGGCGCTTTTTCGTTAGGATTACTATTGCGATATGCGCCGTTTCTTTATTACGGTCATTGGGATCAGCCTGTGCCGGCGATAAAATTTTGGGTGACCATTCTGCCAGTGTTGGCCTCCTGCTTGATAATAGTATTTCAGTCCAAAATGTTTCTTCGTCGATCATAAAGATGAAAAAATTTTCACATTCTATCGGTTTCGTATTGATTATTGTAGGTATTGTTGTTGCCTATTTTATAACTCGCCTCGTTAACCTGACCGCATTTCCTATTTTCACCGATGAAGCAATTTATATCCGTTGGTCGCAGATCGGAAGCCGGGATGCTGCGTGGCGTTTTATTTCTCTTGTCGATGGCAAACAACCGATGTATACGTGGATAGCCATGGGCTTCATGCGCTTTATAAGCGATCCTATCTTGGCCGGTCGACTGGTGTCTGTATTTGCCGGACTTGGTAGTCTCATGGGCATGTTTTTTCTTGGGAAACAGGTATTTAAGAGTGTGAGGGTTGGCATCATAGCGAGTGTATTTTATCTTTTGAGTCCTTTTGCTCTTGTCTATGACCGGATGGCTCTTTATGATTCTCTTGTTGCGATGTTTTCTATCTGGAATCTCTATGTTTCTCTTCTCCTCGTGAGTCATTTGCGGCTTGATATAGCAATGATATTTGGAATAACTCTCGGGTTGGGAATGCTCAATAAAACGTCAGGATTCTTGAGTCTCTATATGGTTCCTTTGACTCTTATTCTGTTTGACTGGAAAAAGGAAGGGTTAATGAGGCGTTTGGGAACATGGATTTTTTGCATCCTTGTTGCAGTTGTTATTTCACAGGGAATGTATAGTATTCTTCGTCTTTCTCCGCTTTTTGGTGTCATTGAACAAAAAAATGCTATTTTTATATACCCCTTTGCCGAATGGTTGAAGCATCCAACCAATTTTTTTATAGGGAATATCCGTGGTTTGTTTGATTGGCTTATTAATTATCTTACCTGGCCGGTATGGATCATTGTGCTTTTGCCGATATTCACTTTTCACAAGCAATTCCGTGAAAAGATGCTGTTGTATGCATGGTGGTTGGTGCCGTTTGTGGCACTTGCGTTGTTTGCGCGTGTACTATATCCTCGATTTATTTTTTTCATGGCCATGCCACTTCTCATTCTTGCAGCCGCTGTGACAGACGGGATACTAAAAAAACACGGAAAGACTTTTTTTGGTGTATGTATTATCGGAATGATCATTCTTCCGAGCATCTGGACTGAGTATCTTTTAATCACAAAACCAATATATGCTCCTATTGCGCAAGCTGATCGGGGACAATACATAAACGATTGGCCATCTGGTTGGGGAGTACGGGAAGTGAAAGACTTTATTCTGCAGGAGTCTATGCGTGAAAAAGTGATAGTTTACACGGATGGAACATTTGGTTTGTTGCCGTATGGACTAGAAATGTATCTCGTGGATTTACCGAATATAGAAATTCATGGGATTTGGCCGATTCCTGATGCTATGCCCAAGGAGATTATCACCTCCGTATTAGAACACCCAACGTATTTAGTCCTCAATCAGCTTGAGGAAGCGCCGATACATTGGAATCTTACCCTCATTGCTACATACGTTAAAGGTTTACGAAAGGATCGGAGTTTACGCCTTTATAAAGTCGCACTTCCCCGTCCTACACCATGAACGCAAAACGGATAGCATTATTTTTCCCCATAGTATTAATCGTTTTATCCCTTATCGCTGTCTTGTGGCCGCTGATGCGATCCGGGTTTTATATCTCTGATGATGGAGAATGGATGATTATCCGTCTTTCCGCCTTTTATCAGAGCTTGAGAGATCATCAATTTCCGGTAAGATTTTTAGGCAGACTGAACAATAGTTATGGATATCCGGTTTCCAATTTTTTATACCCCGGATTCCTATACATCGGGTCCCTTCTTCACTTTGTAGGATTCACGTTCGTTGATAGTGTCAAGTTCATCCTTGGGGGATCAGTTGTTGGGACGGCGGTGGTGCTTTTTTTATGGCTACGTAGGGAATTTTCACGGTTTTCAAGCAGCTTGGGCGTCATGGTATTTGTGTGCTCACCGTATCTTCTGTTTGATCTATACAAAAGAGGTTCTGTGGGTGAGATACTCGCATTTTTCCCGGCAGCATTGGGACTGTATAGTATCGAAAGTGGCAAGAAATGGTTATTTCCTATTTCGATTGCTTTTCTTGTAGTGAGCCACAATACTCTTGCGCTACTTTTCTTACCGGTGTTATGTATCGTTATGTTTTTGAGGAAAAGGTTTGAGTATCTATGGTTATTTTTGTTAGGAATTGTTATAACAACATTTTTTTGGATGCCTGCTTTTATGGAAAAAAAATTAATCCGGTTTGATATGGTTGCGGTATCAGATCCATTTTCGTATTTCCTTACTCTGAAAAATTTTTGGCTGGCAGGATTATCAGGAATGATAGCCTGCTTTATGATTCTTTTGAAGTTCAGGAGATCATTCATCAGAAAATCGGGTGGAATATATATTCTATTCTTTTTGGTAAGCGTAGGTTTGGCTTCCCCGCTTAGTCGGGCAGTATGGGAGATACCGTCTCTGGCGGCGCTGGTTCAATTTCCATTCCGGATGCTTGCTGTGGGTACCCTCGTGACACCGTGGTTAGTAGCATCGGTTTCAGAAAAATTTGTTAAACAAAAAGTATTATTCACCGTCATTCTGATTGTTATCCTTGCGGTTCCTGCGTGGAATGTACTCCACGCGATTTCGTTTAATAAACGTGACGAAGGATACTATACGACCAATGAGGGCACTACGACGGTTATGAATGAATATATGCCGCGTTGGGCAACAAGCATACCAAATACCCGATCCTCTGAGCGACTCATTGTTAGTTCGGGGCGGGGCACTATACTCTATGAGTATCTCAATACGCAGCGTGTTATTGCGCAGATTGAAGCTTCAGAAGAGAGTGTATTACGGCTCAACACTATCTATTATCCCGGATGGGGGATCACGATTGATGATGTTCGTAAGAATATTTCGTATCAAAATTCCAATGGATTCATGGAAGTTTCCGTTCCGGTCGGGAGCCACCGATTTATAGCAGAATTTCGTGAAACAGTGCCGCGATTTTTCGCGGATCTCGTTTCGCTTGTCGGGGTCATCGGATATAGTGTTTATATTTTCAAAACGTATCGACGATGAAAAGATTATTTCCAATCATTTTTCTGATTATCCTGTGTATTCCCATTGTTCAACCAATGTTTTCAAAAGGATATTTTTCCATGCATGATGATACACAGATCGCACGGGTCATTGTCATGGGGAAGGCTCTGCGAAACGGACAATTTCCCGTACGTTGGGTGTCAGATCTCGGATACGGATATGGATATCCTTTGTATAATTTTTATGGACCGTTACCCTACTATATAGGCGGATCCCTTTATGCGGCAGGGGTAAATGGCCTTACATCGACGAAGGCTATCATGGCATTGGGCATGATTTTTTCCGCCCTTACCATGTACTTCTTAGTAAGAACGTTATTTGGCCATTCAAGCGGTGTGATCGCAGGTCTTCTTTATGCGTATGCTCCTTACCACGCAGTCCAGTTGTATGTACGCGGAGCTCTCGGAGAATTATGGGCATACGCATTGTTACCGCTTTTATTTCTCGGAGTTTTTTTATATGCAGACGTGAATCGACGTAAGCATGGCGTATGGTTCGGCGCGTTTGGGCTTGCCGGCATCATCCTATCTCACACTATCACAGGGTACGTGACGGTGGTGTTTTATTTGATTGCTCTTTCATTGTATTCTCTTCTGCTTCTATTAAGGAAAAAATTCCATGTATCATTTATTATTTATCATTTATCATTATTACTTGTGGGTCTTGGTCTGTCTGCCTTTTTTTGGCTTCCTGCCATCACCGAGATGGGATATACAAACGTTGCAGGTCAGATTGGCGTTACCGCAAATTTTCGCGATCATTTTGTTTGCATCGGACAACTTTGGAATTCATTGTGGGGATACGGTGGATCGGCTCCCGGGTGCCTAGATGGTATGTCCTATAAAATCGGTAAAATCCACGTTTTATTGGGCGCTTTGGGCGTGGGGTTGGCAGGCTTTCGTCTGAGAAGAGCATTTTGGAGTCACCCGACGGGTCTTATAAGCATGATTGGATTAGGGAGCGCTCTTATGTTGCTTTCTGTCTCACGCCCGGTGTGGGAAATAATCCCGGGATTGGCTTTTGTACAATATCCATGGCGGTTTCTCATGGGGTTAGCTTTTGCGATTTCTGTTCTTGGGGGATCTATACTTTTTTGGATATCCCGGACGTGGATGCGCATAGGGTTCGTGGCGGTTGTGGCGATCGGGGTGATTGTAGTAAATGCAAAGGTGTTTGTGCCTCAGTTTACATACGATAGTCCCGTAGATTTTTTTGAGAGCGATAAAGAACTTTCGTGGCGAGTTTCCAGGATTTCTGATGAATATTTACCCCAATCTTTTGTCAAACCTGGTGATTCATCTCAGATTGCTCATGAAATTCTCAGTTCTCAACCGTTGTTAGGGTACCGGGTCGAAACAGAGATTAATACAGAAACGTACGTTAAGCTCGCCGTATACGCGCAAAATCCGGTTGAAGTCGTTCTGAACCGTGTCTATTTTCCCGGGTGGATATACTGGGTGAACGGAGAAGTACAGAAAGCGGAAGTGACTCAAGGATTACCGAGGGTCAAGATTCCCTCAGGTCGAAGCGTCGTGGAGATGCATTTTACCAATACACCTGTGCGTAGTATTGGGAATATAATAAGTATACTCGTTGTTTTCATGTTTGTGCTAAGGTATGGTAAAAAAATTATCGCTTAATATCGTCATTCCTGTATACAATGAAGAAAAGGAATTATTACCGTGCATTCGCACTATCCGTCGTTTCGCTGGAGATCATTTGTCTGATTTTGATTGGATCATAACAATAGCGGATAATGCGTCTACTGATAAAACCTTATCGATCGGTCGGGAAATTGCCCGGAAAGATCCGTGCGTTCGAGTGATCCATTTGGATCAAAAAGGAAGAGGGCGGGCGGTAAAAGTTGCTTGGGAATCTATTCCGACAGATTATGTAGCGTATATGGACGTGGATCTTTCTACGGATCTTAAACATCTCCCTGCCTTAGTTGGTTCACTGACTCGGGGTTATGATGTCGCAATTGGATCAAGAAACGCTCATGGTTCGCGCGTATATGGAAGGAGTCTTCTGCGTACCATTACATCAAAAGGATATATACTCTTGATTAAATTATTTTTTTGGGTACATTTTTCAGACGCGCAGTGCGGGTTTAAGGCCACAACAAGACATATTGTGGAAAGTCTTGTGCCGAGCGTTGTTGATAATGAATGGTTTTTTGATAGTGAATTACTTATTTTGGCCGAAAAATCAGGATGCAGGATTTACGAAGAGCCGGTCACATGGATAGATAATCCCGGATCGACCGTGCGGGTGATGAAAACAGCAGAGGGAGATCTCAAGGGGCTTTGGAGACTTTTTTGGACACATCCGTGGATTAAAAAAGATTATGGTTAATAAAGCAAATGGGGCTGAAGTTATTAAAGCGCGTTCAATTGCGGGCGTCGTGGCGCTGACATCTCGAACCTTTATTTTACAGATTATTGCATTTGCCGCGACCATTTTTCTTACCATTTTTTTAACTCCTGCAGTGTTTGGATTATTTTATGTCGTTTCAGCCATCGTTGCATTCTTAGGATACTTTTCCGACGTAGGGCTGGCTGCAGCACTCATACAAAAAAAAGAACAACTTACCCGCGAAGATTTAGTGACAACATTTACCATACAACAGATATTAGTAGGTACTACGGTGTTGCTTGTGCTTTTCAGTTCTTCACTGATTGGCAGCTGGTATGGACTCGATGACTCAGGTATATGGCTTCTACGAGTGCTTGCCATAGCATTTTTTATTTCCTCACTGAAAACTATCCCATCTATATTGCTCGAGAGGGAATTAGCGTTTTCTACATTAATTATTCCGCAGATTCTTGAGACGATCGGCTTCTATGCGACGGCAATTTTCCTCGCATGGCTTGGATTTGGGGTCACAAGTTTTACCTGGGCGGTAGGAGTTCGGGCAGTAGTTGGGCTCGTTGCCATGTACGTCGTCGCTCCGTGGGTGCCGGGGTTCGGGATCTCCCGGGGAGTCGCCAAACAACTCATGCGGTATGGCATTCCGTTTCAATTAAATTCTTTTTTAGCGCTTATTAAGGATGATTTATTGACGGTTTTCTTGGGACGGGCATTGCCGTTGGGTCACATTGGGTATATCGGTTGGGCTAAGAAATGGGCAGAAGTGCCTCTACGACTCATTATGGACAGCGTTATTCGCGTGACTTTTCCTGCGTTTTCCAGACTCCAACACGACAAGGAGCGATTGCGTCTTGCGATAGAGAAAACGTTGTTTGGTTTATCGGTAACTATTTTTCCTATTACGGTAGCCATGATTGTAGCCATTAAACCACTTATCGCGGTTATCCCACGATATGGCAAATGGGAACCGGCAGTAGTATCCTTTTATCTATTTGCCGTCGCTTCTGCCGTCGCGAGTCTTTCTACTCCACTTACCAACGCCCTAAACGCGCTGGGATTTATCAAAACAACGCTCAAGCTTATGATTCTTTGGACCTTGCTCACGTGGGTACTCACCGTGTCTCTTCTCCCTTTTATGGGATTTAACGGAGTTGCTTTTTCGCTACTTCTTATTACCTCGACACTTATTCTTGTGGTAATCCTAGCTCAGCGTGCAGTACCGTTTTCTTTCCGGACAAGCGTACAAGTACCGTTTATAAGCAGCGTCGGACAGGCAACGTTATCTTTAGGAATGATTATGTTTCTGGGTTCCTCACTGGCTGTGGCTATAGTAGCGGTGATCGCGGGTGGTATACTTTTTGGAGGGATAGTCTGGGTGTTCGAGCGGGAAAAGTTGCTTGCGCTCAAGTCTAATCTCTTAACATTATGGAAACGATAAGTGTCGTGTTATCTGTGTACAACGAAGAAGCGAAACTCGCCCGTACGCTTGAGGCATTGCGATGGGTCGATGAGATCATTGTCGTGGACAATGAATCCTCTGATCAAACCGTAAACATTGCAAAAACATATGGTGCTCATGTGTATAAAACCAAGAATAATCTCATGCTCAATATCAATAAAAATTTCGGATTTTCGAAGGCAAAAAGTGATTGGATACTCAATCTTGATGGGGATGAGGTAGTTCCCTCAGAACTCGCTGAGGAAATAAAGGAAAACATCAGTCATCAGTCGTCAGTTATCAGTCCTCAGATTGTCGGGTTTTGGATGCCAAGAAAGAAT
>CAYHFH010000007.1:0-17892 GCA_964355865.1 uncultured Gammaproteobacteria bacterium | reverse complement strand
GCCCAAACAAAATTTGCTCCTGCCCGCTTAAGGGTCTCCCCTGCCGCCCGCATCGTCGCGCCGGTCGTGAAGACATCGTCGAATAAAATGATACTTGAATTATGAATTATGAATTGAGAATTATGAATAGAAAATACATCTTTCATATTTTGAAGTCTCTCTTTCCGGTCTTTCATTTCTACCTGTGGAGTCGTTTTTTTCACGCGCCTAAGAATATCGGTTTGAATGGGAATGTTCAAGCGGTCAGCAATACGCTTTCCCAATACTTCTGCTTGATTAAACCCACGGTCGCGGTACCGGGAAGGATGAAGAGGAATGGGGATGAGAGTAGCTTTGTTAGTTGGTAATTTAGTTACTTCGAGGAAAAAGGGTGGAGGAATCAGGTTAATAAATTCGTTGGCAAGATCGGTGACCCGGCGGTATTTGAGTGATTTGACCGCATTTTTTATGATCCCGTCATAACGGAATATGCTCGTAAGCCCGTCAAGAGAATATTTCGTTTGGCACCGCGGATGCGTGATGCCGCCAATTGCCGGTCGCTCGCAAATGGGACAAATAGTGTCAGATTGTTGGATGGCTCGAATGGTTGAGGCACACCGGTCACAAAAATAATTCCCGAACCGCCAACAGCCAAGGCAGCGTTTGGGAAAAATAAGGTCTAATAAATTCACAAAAATCCTCCTGTATATTGTATATATTGTACAGGAGGATTATATATTGTGGAGACGGAGAGGAATGACCTCTCGTCCAAGAATTTGTTCTCAACACATCTACAGGCATAGTCAATCAATGATTGTCACTTCTTCCGTAACCGATTGACAGGAAAGAAGAAATCGAGACGAATTGAACTTGACCATCCTTGGAACGTCACACCAGGACGGCTGCATCCCGACTTTATTTTCACCTCTTGATAGTCATCGGGTAAACAACTCAAGAGATGGCTCACGTTAAGCCGCTAACGGTAAGGTTAGATACTCTCGTGCAGCAAACCTTCGAGCAAGAAGCACTTCTTCAAGAGCAGCAACTTCTGCCTCCAGTTTATCTAAAGCTTTTTCAGCATTTAGGTTTTTTAAGCTTGTTTTGCGACCACGCTCAAGGTCGGCCTGCAGTGTAAAAGAGCAAATTCCTGTCGAATCAATACGTCCCCATTCAGTGTACAAATTCTTTACCGTTTTTATTATTCAATAACTTATCTTCAATTATCAAATTACTTTGTTGAACTCGCCTTAATTGACCTTCAAAACTTAACCGGTCTCCTTGAGACAAATCCTCATTATTAAGCGCTCTAAGAATTTCATTTACCCTCAAATTATTGCCGTTTAACCTGGCGGTAAATTTATAATCTTTTGGATCATTAATCTGTTCACTCATATCTACTTCACTTTCCCCCGGAACTCGGTTTCCAGCTCGCGCTTCAGGTCTTCCCGCTTTTTGACTTCGCGCTTTTCGTACTGCTTTTTGCCGCGCGCGAGACCCACTTCGAGCTTCACCAGGGAGCCTTTAGTATACCAAAAGAGTGGCACGAGGGTCAAATTGGCGCTATCGAGCTTACTCTTGAGACTCGTGATCTCTTTTTTATGGATAAGGAGCTTGCGGGTGCGGGCCGGGTCGTATCCTTCGGGCCGCGCATACAGGTATGGAAAAATCTGAGCACCAACCAGAAACAATTCTCCCCCGATCACTTTGACGTATGATCCGTCGAGCTTCGCGTTTCCGTTGCGCAGTGATTTGACCTCGCTTCCCACGAGATGAATCCCCGCTTCAAAGCGGTCCAGTATTTCATAATCAAATGTGGCTTTATGATTGACGATTTTCATTTTAGTCCCATAGAGTATAGCTTTCCGTCAGCCAAAAACAAAATAAGCTTGAGTTTCTCTGAGACAAAAAACTCTATCGGTGCTATGTTTCCGGTCCAGATATATTGGGCAATATACACACCGTCTTTATCTAGAACTACCACGCGCTTGTTATCCGTATCCAGCACATAAAGATGTTTATCGTCCTCTGACGTAGCGACAATCAATGTTTTTCCCAATGCCGGTTCGACGCCTCGAGGGGTAAATGTTTCCTGTTTACCTTGATTAAACCGGAGAACATTCCCATCTCGCGTCCCCACCCAAATGCCACCGTCGACAGCCATCCCCGTTCCTTGAGATAAATCAGGGAGCGTATCGGGATTGAGATACTCGCTCATTCCGGAAAACCCCTGCCTCCCGCCGGGTAACGCGTCTGTTGCTATATACTTCCAAATCCGGCTAGAACCAGAATCCAAAAGATAGATGTTTCCTCCATAGGAAACGATCGCGGTGATGCTTCCCCACTGCGTGTCTCTTTTGGCGACCAACGGCGTTGTCTTCCCGTCCCGGAGCGATACGGCGTGAATCCCATCATCAACCAACACATACACGCTATCCCCGTGTACGGTCAACAATTTTGCGCCCACAAAACTACTTCCCCCCGCCACGATCTTCCCATTTTTGGCAGGCATAGTGATTGTGGCAACGGTCGGTCCCCGGACATCAAGGAGTCCAAGCGTCTGCCCGTCTGATCCCAATGAGGAAATAACCGCAGATGCTTTTAACAACGAAATATCATAAAAGAGCACAGGTTCCACCCGATTCACCTGCATGGCAACAGTGAGCTGGTCCGTAACATCTTTATAAAGCTTAGCGACCGCCTTGCCTTCGAGACTCGAGGGGGCGAGGCCTTCACGAAGTGGAGAAAGGCCGGTCTTGGCGTCATTAAGCCGTTCTCTGGCCTTCACCGGATTGAGTTCAAGAAGGGCTACCCCCTCATCAAATGCGTGTTGAGCTTGTACAAGAACTTGCGCCACGCGCGCTTCAACTTTTAGCCCCATTTGCCGGCGTATTCCCAACATAACGCTCAGTAAAAAAAGTGCAATCAGGATAATAGTGACGGGCATTATGGGACGACGCCACGCTTGAGGAAGATTATGGAAGCGGTCTTTTATGTGCCGGGGATGAAAATGTCTTGGGCGTATTGCGCGGATCATCTGCCACACATGTTTACCCCGGGCTCTGACGGAAGCATCGTGCACCGGACTATGTTCGGGCACAATCGGGCTGTTTTCATCTTCGCTGGGGAGGAGGCCTTTCACTTGCATGATGAGCGCAGCACTCCCGGCAACGGAATCATCCGGCGTGTTCCTGTGCGCATGAATGGCAAGGGTCATTTTTTCGGCAACGATTGGGGCGCCCGCGTCGTCAAAAAGTCTATTTGTTTCTTCATGAGAGAGGAATCCCGCAACACTTTTGGTCATAAGAACCACCGTATCTCCTTCCTGCACTTGCCCGGAGATGGCGCCGGGCTTTTCCATAAGTGTCGCGAGCGTAGATCCGCGCTTGAGGGACACTCTCCCCTCTCCTAACATCACGACATAGACGACGTTCCCAACGGGAATCAAGACAATGAGGCTCACCACCCGTTCCTCCATGGATTTTATTGCAATTTCCCGCGTAGTGTTGAGGCTTTTGGGGCTTGCGATCAACTGATCGCTCAAGTTGGCAAGTACCTTAAGCCCCCAATCGCGCGCGTGCCCATCCGGATCCTGAACTTCCACGACAGCATAGGCCACAGGAGAAGACAATACTTGTCCCCAATGTACAGAGTCAGCAGTTCCCACGACGGATCCCAAAACGGGCTGGATGCGCATACCATTATCGTATCACGAAAAGGAGAAACTAGAGGATGATAACTGCGAGGATGAAAAGCCCCACTGCCGCGGCAAAGTGAAGAATGGTGAGCAAGCGGAGGACAGGTTCGAATCCCTCCTCAAGAACGGCGGCCATGAGCTGCTCCTGACGGATCATGATACCGGCAAAAATTGTATAGAGCCCGAGCCCGATAAGGGTACAAATTTTTGTCACGAGTGCGACCATTACCACGATTGCAATGGGGGTCATACCAGGTAGTGAAAATTCGACCTTTGCCTTAAGCGGTCGAGGTCTCAACCTCCTCTCTGTATTGTAAATAATTCATAGATATGTTCGATAGCTGTTGTTTCTGCGGCAAAGAAAATGCCTCGTGTCGAATTTCTACTACCTGGTCATACGCCACCTTCCTTTTTTACTTTCTCTACGAGCTCGCTCACCGTTTGCACGACATGATCAGGTCGTGGAACGGATAGAAATTCGAAATTTGGCTGAGTTCCGGCGGTTTGGATAAGGACATTGCCATAATTAAAAAATGATTCGAAGATACCGCCCGTGTTGTAGGTGATGTCCTGAATATTCACGAGTCTCGCTTCCGAAAATTCTTTATAGAGAATGTGAATGAAGTCTATATCGACAATACGCTCGCTCGTGACGATATAGATATTAAAAAACCATCGAAGAAAATTCGTAAGAGCAAAACCCAAAATAAAGAGGTACCACGATAATACTCCCACAAAGATATACCCTCCCGGGATAATAAACGGGAGCTTGAGATTGGCAAGCACCATGGGGAATAATACGACCGGCACGATAAGAAGCAGGACGGAGATAATGATCCATGGCACGTTCACGATCACGTGCTGCCGCAGAAAAAGGATCACCGTCTCATCGTCCTGCTGTGTTTCGAAACGGACGCCCGAAGGGTTGATGGCAAAACACGTCAAGGGCGTCATGACGGAACGGGCCTTCGGCGCGACCGACACTGGCACCACAACTTCCTGCTTCATAGATTTTTTTGCTGATTTTTTGATGGGCTTGCCCGCCGTAGCCTCAGCGGAGGCGGGAGCTTGAAAGAGTGTAGGCATTTGGGGCTATTTTACTACTTTCGCTCAACATTAAACAATGGCCCGACGATTTGAATGTTGGCCGGAGCGCGGAGGTTAAAAAAATCTTTAAATTCTATACCCTCAAACGTAGCAGAGCCTCCATTACCGCTCACCGTCACCTGTGTGACACGGCCCGCTCCCCAATCTACCCCGCTTGTGCGGATATCAGAAATCGATGTAAACGGCGTTACCCCGCGGGAGACTAATTCCTGACGAACTTTATCGCGGTTCCATGAATCAGTGCCTGCCGGATTGGGTTTATCCGGTTGATAAAGATGCTCCTTGATACCAGAGTCCTTACGGGCAAGAAGGATAACATTGACGATATCGGCAACTTCCTCTTCCTTAAGCCATGCGGATTTGGCATATTCGCCTCTAAATCCCTGGGCGGCATAAAAACACGGCGAATCGCGGTCATACCCCTTAGACAACAAATCCGAAACGCTTCCTACGTCTCCGGTTGTATCCCGGAGCCGCTTTGTCCAGGGTCTGTGTGAGCTGCCCCACACATCATCATTTCTGAATGTATAGCCTCCGGCAGTAGAAGCATACCACCCGGTAATAACCTGTCCGTCACGAACCATTACTTCTCCTTCAGTTTCCCGTACGGCTTTTTCCCAATCGCCTCCTTTGTTCCCTCCTTTATACACTTGACATGCCTGTGTCGTGCAAATTTCCCGAGCTCCATTTCCTGTATATGCAAGCGCGTAAGAGCGCGCAGCTACTACTTGCGATTTCAGCGCCGCCATGGGCCAGTCGCCGGGCATCTCGTAAATGCCGAGCATATAATCATCAAGCGCCATCTCGCCGAATCCCTGTACTTTTATTCGCATATTTTTATCTTTTTTTTCAAAGCCAATGCCGTCAAAATACGCACGCAAAATGTCCTGATAGGACTGGCCTGCTTTTGCCCGTCCATACGCTCCATATTGACTCAAACCCACACGATGCGGAATGCCAAAGGTAAAAAACGCAAATGCAGGACGGAACCCCGGATCAAGCTTGCGGTCATCCGTACAATACAAAGGCCCGGCACCGAGACTCGTGGGAAGACCCAAGCCCGAAAGCTTCTGCGCTAAGAATGATTGTTGTTTGGCTGTGAGACTGCCGATAATACTCGTGAGCTTTCCTTGATAGGCACTCGCCTCACCCACGAGCTTACGCACCGATGCGGCACGCTTATCAGTTTCAACTTTGAGATATGCTAGAGACGCAGCTTCCACTTCAAGCGTTTTTTTCTTATCCTCAAGGCCTTTGACCGAAATTGCTGTCTGGGTGATAGATTTTTTATCTTTATCCAATACCGCCATTTGGTATGCAAGAGAACGCAGCACCGCACCAATATTGCTACTGCCTAAAAACGTCACCAGCGGGTTGTTCGTTTGAACGCGGATATAGAGCTGACGCGCGCGCCGTGTGGCGAGTTCCAAAAGTCCTCCGATTTCCTTTTCTCCGGCGGCGATTGCTGCCGCTTTTTTCACTAAATCCGTTTCCAGGATCTTGATCCTGCTTTGAAATGCCGCGATATCCGACTCCATTTTCCGGAGAGCCTCCACGTGGGGCTTTTTGGCCGTCTCCATCTGGTTCCAGGCTTCCTGACATTTGGCTATTTTATCCCGGCATTCATTGGGGTTTCCGCAGGAAGGATCGCATGATTGCGCGTAGGCTGACCGAGCAACAAAGTGACAAAGTAACAAAGTAACCAGCAATAAACAGGCAACCAATTTAAAACAGATTATTTGAATGGTTTTTATTGGATAATTTATCATGACTGTCTTTTTTATTCTACCATGAGCTTGCCCGCCGCTCATGCGCTCTTTGAGCCGTCTACGAACAGTAGTGAAAAGGCTCAAAGTAAGCATAGGCGGGCTTTCCTTTTCTCCCCTCCTTTGGTACACTCATGTATGTATGCGGAGGCTATTTTGGATCATCCTGGCAATCTCTGTGTTTGTGTCCACGCAAAACGCCTATGCTGCTGATCCATTCTGCGACGGCAAGAAAGGGATCAGTACTGCGATCGGATGCATCACTGCCGATGGCATCGGAGGCGATAAAGGAATCGTATCGCAAATATTCAAATTGGGAGTAGGAATTGCCGGCGGAATCGCGTTTCTTCTCATCTTATTCGGCGGGTTTCAGATCATGACGAGCACGGGCAATCCCGAGAAACTCAACGAGGGCAAGGAGCTTGTCGCCTCCGCCATCACCGGACTTCTGATGATCCTGTTTTCCGTATTCCTTCTCAAGTTTATCGGAGTCGATCTCTTGTGTATTCCCGGTTTCGGTTCGTGCTAAAAAAACTATGGAATCCGTATTTGCTCAAAAACTCATAATGCCGGGCACCGGAGAGATAAAGGGACCACTGGCAGACGATATAACCAACATCGGCTCTATTATCACAAAGGCAATCCCGTACATCTTTTCATTTGCCGGACTCGCGCTCCTTCTCATGCTCATCATGGCAGGATTTGATCTTCTGACCAGTGCCGGGGACGCAAAAAAACTGGAAATGGGCAAACAGCGCCTGACCTACGCAATCCTCGGGATTCTCATCATCATCGTCGCCTACTGGATCGTGCAGCTGGCCGGTAAAATATTTGGCATTGTCGAAATCCAGTCCGTATTTAAATAGTCACCGCGTCATTTTCCAAACCGTCGTTTTCTTTTTTGAAATTCCCCGATCGCTTCGTCCAGTTTTTCCGGTGTAAATTCCGGCATGTACCACGGCGGAAAATAGAGTTCGCTATATTCGCTCTGCCATGGTAAAAATCCGCTCAACCGCTGTTCTCCCCCCGTGCGGATAATGAGTTCAGGGTTGGGAATATCATGTGTGTCTAAAAACTTTTCAAATTCTTTTTCAGTAATTTTCTCATTGAAAATATTTGTCTTATCATTTATTTGTAGATTTGTAGATTTGTAGATTTGTAGATTGCCAATCGCTCGAAGCAATTCTTCCCTCCCTCCATAATTAAGGGCAAACACCGCGGTAATAGTCTTGTTGTCTTTGGTTTGCGCTACGACATCGCTCAGCGATTTTTGAATATCCATAGGGAATTTAGCCAGGTCTCCGATCACCCGAATCCGCACTCCTTTTTCGTGAAGCCGGGCCCATCGCTTGTTGATGACATGACGGAATATCATCATAATTCCACGTACTTCTTGCGCCTCGCGGTCCCAATTCTCCGTCGAAAACGCCCAAAACGTCATATACTTCACTCCGCGTTTTGCCGCGTGTTCGATGAGTGGTTCAAGCACGTCATTGGCTACCCGTCTGTGCCCTTCGAGAATCGGAAGTCCCCGTTCCTTGGCCCACCGGCGGTTGCCGTCCATGATAACGGCGACATGTTGAGGTGTGACGGGTGACGGGTGATCGGTGACGGGTTGATTGGACATATTTTCAAAATAAATGGTTATCTATTAGGTGTGCGCCGCGGGCAGGCTTATTAACGATAATATTCTCTCCTCCGGTAAGCTTACGTGCTTTTTTAACAACCTCATCTTCGTCCTTCGCTTCACAGATGAGGTGGATGTTCGGGCCGGCATCGATAGTAAAGTATACCGTTAAACCCTGTTTTCTCCACCCGACGACTGCGTCCATTATGGTTTTTGTCACGTCATTCCAATAATAAACCGGCGGGCTTTGCGTCTGCATGACACGGTGCATATTGAGACAATCCTCTTCCATGATCTCACCCAACGTACGAAAATTTTTTTCTTTCAATGCTGCTTTCACGGCAGTCATTTTTGCCGGAATGCCTGCGACACGATCCCGCCAAAACGGACTCGTCTTGACCCCGGTCTGACCTTCGGTCGTCGATATTTTCTTCATCCGAAAATCGACAATCACCAAGACGTCCCGCAAATCCCAATAGGTATGAGGGTATAAAGAATATGCATAGGAAGAATCGGAATCTATTCCCATTTTCCATTCCACGAACCCATCGGGAATACTCCGGCACGCCGATCCCGACCCCATACGGGCCACAATAGTCAATTCTTTTTCTGTAAGATTGACGCCTAAAGCGGCAAATCCGGCAACGGTGAGTGCGGCAAATCCAGACGCGGACGCGGCAGCTCCGGCGCCTTTCGGAAACGTGTTTTTCGTCGCGACACGGGCAAATCTCTGTGTGTTTGATTTGCTCCGGATGAAGTCGAGACTTTTGATAATTCGTTCGATTTCTTTATCTGAAAAGTCACCGTCAAGAATACTGACTTCGTCTTTTTGAAGATCCGGTAAAAATTCCGTCGTGGTAATTGTATTCGCTCCACTGAGATTCATGGAAAGTGATGCATTGAGCGGCAGACGAAGCGCCTCATCTGCTTTTCCCCAATACTTGATGAATGCAATGTTTGCCGGTGCGATGGCGGTGGCTTTCATATTACGAATGATGCGATACGAATCATAATCTACAACGTCTCAATGCGGACACCTTGAGCGTTTGGGTGGACATCAATCGCTTCACCGCCCGCATCCGCTATCGCTTTTTGTATTGCTGCTCTCTTGTCGCTTGGACCAAGGGCGATCATACAATCTCCGCCACCTGCCCCTGAAAGCTTGGCGCCCCAGGCGCCGGCCTTTTTGGCAGCACTAATCAACGCCTCTAACTTTTCGCTGCTGACGCCCAAATCCCGGAGATACTCCTGATTGAACTCCATGAGTTTCCCAACGCGTTCCCAATCGCCTTCCAACATCCGCTTCTTTGCTTCCTCGACCAGCTTTGTAATTGCCTGAAAAATACGCTCCACTTTCTCCGGATTCTTTTCCTTTTTCTCTGCCACTTGTTTGATCAGCGTCGTCGTATCCGCTTTCACCCCAGTGTAACCAACGATAAGTGGCAATTCTGATATGGTTTGATCACTTGATTCCCGGTATCGTGCCTGAGTTAATTCGGTTATTTTTTGACCCAAAGTATAATACAATGTCCCACCATAGACGGAGACGGCTACATCAAATCCGGATCCCACACCTTGCACCACAAGAACAGTCGCGAATGAAAGATCAAAAAGTTCGCGCGGCGCCACATCTTTTTTAAAAAGCAACGCAAGCGCCTTGAGCGTTGCTACCGTCACCGAGGCAGATGATCCGAAACCATATTTTCCCGAAAAATTACTTTGCGTTTTAATACGGAATCCACCCGACGGAATACTCCACGCTTTTTGCGCCTGGCGGACCGCTTCATCCACAAAGCGGGTATCAACTCCTTGGGGCGCGTCAACCGCAATCCGATCCTCTGCAACAATTTCTGTCTCAACCGTCAACCGCTCATCAACCGCAGTTACCAAAGAAGGAAAGCCGTACACGACGGCGTGTTCACCCATAAGCATGAGTTTGCCGGGTGCTGAGACTGTAATCATATACTGTTATTAGTTAGTTGGTTACTTAGTTACTTCGAAAAAATTTTCTCGAGAACAAAGTAACGAACTAACTTTTTTTCTCCAACCGTATTCCTTCCTCACTCAGCTGAACCGGCTGAATGGTATATACGTTGTCCTTGCAAAACGTTGAAATGGTGTCCAGATCCTGGGTGTAACAAAGGAGAAAGCCCACGCCCTCCGCTCTCCCGCCGCCGCCGAGTATTTTTACCGCCGACCCCGCTTTTTCAATCGCACGGATGAGCGGAATAACTTTCTTGCTAACTACTCCCATCCCCTCAAGCGTCCGCTCTCCGGCAGTCATCGCCGCCATCAATTCTCCCTCATTGCCTTCCTTTATCGCCACCGCCACCCGCTTGGTCTGTAATTCGTTTACATTCATGAGTTTCTCCATTTGTGATTTGTGATTTGTGATTTGTGATTTTACAAAACCAACCATCTCCCCCGTCGTCTCCTTTGGACGACCCGTGTTAATGAGAAAAAAATGATTGAGGCTTTCGGGAATCTTGAATGGCAATTGCCAGATGCTTTTGAGAAATTCTAATTCTTTTCGAAACCAAATAAGTCCGCCCATGGTCACCGCCGTATTGTCTCCGCCGGACGGGTTCCCATGCATTTTTTTCTCTACTTCGTAGGCGATCTGATTGATCGCCGCGGGATTCCAGACTTTTTTGAGGAAATAGGTCACAGCCCCCACGGTCGCGACAGCCACAGCCGCTGATGAGCCCAAGTGAAACCCCGCGGGAATATCCGATGTGACCGTAATCTTCATGGGGAGAAGATGTGCAAATTTATATTCCCGACCAACCACATGAACCGCATGACGAATGTAATCGGAGGGCTCACTCGAGACAACTTCAATGCCATTGGTCCCGGCTTCCACGGTCACACGCAACCGAAGGTTGACAGCGGCCAACAGAGACGGCTTGCCGTAGACAACCGCGTGCTCTCCCATGAGATGAACTTTACCGGGAACGCTTACTGTAATCATAAATCCGACCAATAACTACCAATTTACCAATCCGACCAATGAATAATACAATGATTTAATGACCCAATCATTTCTCCATTCCATCATTTATTGGGTTATTTGTCGGATTGGTCGGATTGATATATTGGCTTAACCTTTATCCCATACGGGATGACGCCTTCGGCGTTGGGACTCGTGACGCGCCGGACAATCGTGGCAACCCGGGTCCCAATCACAAGATGTTTTTCTTCCCAATCCACCATCTGCGCGGTAATGCGTTCTCCACGATCAAGCTGAACGAGCACCACCGGATACGGTGCCTGATCCATAAAATCAGCAGGAGGTACGCGAATCACGGTAAACGAAATAACAACACCGGTTTGACCTACCAGATCGGTTACTTTTTTTTGGTTCCGCCAAAGTTTGACTGGAGATAACATAAATACAGACTTTAAACTTCAAAATGTAAACTTTAAACTTTCCTAAAAAGTTTGAATTTTAAAGTTTTACTTTTTAAGTATATGTACCACCGCTGTCGCACCTGTTCCTCCGACATTATGGGCAAGTCCTACACGCGCGCCATTAACTTGCCGCGCGCCCGCCGCCCCACGCAGCTGCTCTACAATCTCAACCACCTGTTTGACACCCGTCGCTCCGATCGGATGGCCACACCCCTTTAGTCCCCCAGAAGGATTAACGACCAACTTTTTGGCTTTCCCCAGCGTTACTTCTCCCCGAGAGATAGCTTGTGCCGCCATTCCCTTGTCAAAAAAACTTATATCTTCAAGGGCCAAAATTTCTGCAATTGTAAAACAATCATGCACCTCGGCAATATCAATATCACGAGGTGCAACCCCGGCAATCGTATAAGCGCGGCGCGCGGCTTCCTGAGATGCCTTCAGTTCTGTCAGGCTTTGCCGCTGTGCCAGACCCAACGTATCTGTTGCCACACACGACGCAATGATAGAAACGGTCCTTTTGTCTCTTGTCTCGTGTCTCTTATCACGCGTGATTATTATCGCTGCTGCCCCATCAGAGATCGGTGAACAATCTAAAAGAGTCAGCGGATCTGCGACCGTGTGACTCCGGAGCACTGCTTCCATCGTAATAGGTTTTTTAAATTGCGAATGAGGGTTTAGACTGGCGTGGAAATGATTTTTCACCGCAACGGCGGCTAAATCTTCTCGTGTCGTGCCGTATTCCTTCATGTGGACGCGCGTAAGAATGGCATAGAGTCCCGGAAATGTGCATCCGGCAGCGCGTTCCTGGCTGCTCCCCGCGCCCATAAGTGCCGTCGCCACGTCCTCCGGTCTATGATCAGTCATTTTTTCTACCCCAAGCACCGCAACGGTCTCGTATTGGCCGGAAATAATTGCGTTGACTGCGTTGTGGATCGCCAATCCTCCTGAGGCACACGCGCCTTCTATTTTAAACGCAGCCGCACCGGTAAACCCCAATTCTTCCGCAAAAAACGCGCCTAAATGTTCCTGACTGCCCAACATGCCGGAGAGCATGTTGCCCACAAATAGCGCGCCGATATCCCGCGGCATGATATCGGCATCTTTCATGGCGGCATTTACCACCTCCCGGGCGAGATGGCGGGGCGACACGTCCCAAAGTTCACCAAATGTCGTTGTCGAAGCACCGATAATAGATACGTTCATATCTTGTGTGTCTGTTTCAAATACTGCACATAGTCAATATACGTCTTATGTTGGATTTGCTGCTGCACTGAACTTTGACTTTTGACTTTTGACTTTTGACTTTTGACGAGCGCTTCTGTGGTCTCCCACACAAACCCGTCGCTCCCCGCGCCCGACCCATACGAAACCATAAAAATCTTTTTCCCTGATCCCGCTACGTCTAATACCGCCGCAAGCGCCAAAAGCGACGATGCGCTATATGGATTGCCTATCTCCCCCACGACCAACGAGGGGGCAAGTTGCGCTTCTGTAAATCCCAAACGCTTCGCCACTTCCCGGGGAAATCTTCCGTTGGGCATATGAAAAACGCAATAGTCATAGTCTGACGGTTGAGAGTGTGTTTTTTCAAAAAGCCGCTGGGCGGCCCCCATCACGTGGGCAAAATACGCGGGCTCTCCGGTAAACCGTCCCGCGTGGGTGGGATACTGCACGCCATCACGGCGCCAAAAATCCGGCGTGTCCGAAGAATACGAGGTATACGACAGAAGATGTGCGATGAGTTTCCCTCCTGCTGATCTGGCGGAGCCAGATCTCGCTTCGCGAGACAACAAAAACGCAGCCCCTGCGGCGGCCGATGTATATTCCAATACATCGTGCGGCTTGCTTTGGGCCGAGTCGGTACCGATGACCAGTCCAAGACGCGACTGGCCGCTTGCCAATAGTCCCGCAACCGCCTGCATGCCCGCTGTCGCAGCTTTACAGGCAAACTCAAAATCTGCCGCTAAATAATTATTTCCCAGCCCCAACAATTCACCCACGATGGTCGATGTTGGATTGACCGCATACGGATGACTTTCGGACCCGACGAAAAGCACCTCAACGTCTGAGGGTTTACGCTGAAAATTTTTGTCATCAAAAATTTTCAGCGCAGCTTCCAGGGCAATCGTCACTGCGTCTTCGTCGGCTCCTGCCACAGATTTTTCCTGAACCTTGAGCGAGGAGGTCACCTCTGACCCTTCTTTTTTCCACGCTGCAGCAATATCCGCTAATCGAATGCGGTATGTAGGTATATAGGTGCCGTATGAAAGAATGCCTACCATATGCAATTATCCAATTATCCAATCAACAAATTATCCAATATTGGATTATTTGAGAATTGGATTATTTGAAAATTCACCTGCGCCACGCGCAAGATGTTGATGCGCGCGGGCCAGTGTTCCTTCCGATAGCGATGCCAATAGTGATATTTCTCCGGCAAGGACCGCGGCAGCAATAATCTCGGCAAGCTTTTGCGCGTTTTTTCCATTATTTCCACCGTCGACACCCAAGATAGTCAATGCTTCTTTCTGTGTCCCGAGTCCCGTCCCGCC
Source organism: uncultured Gammaproteobacteria bacterium (assembly GCA_964355865.1). Lineage (GTDB taxonomy): Bacteria > Patescibacteriota > Microgenomatia > UBA10105 > UBA927 > CAZLDC01. Next base: position 3,756 of record CAYHFH010000007.1, on the reverse strand, counting down.
CCCCACTGTCCCGACCATAAGATCGGGCAATGTAACACACATATATAAATCCTTTTCATTGACTATTTCTGCCATCGTTATCCCGACGCTTCCTTCTCCGATATGCCCGAGATCCTGTCCTGTTGCGGCGAATATGGCGGCAATGATGTTGGCGTACTGCGCGTTAAATCCCATTGACCCGGAAAGGGCGCTACCGACCATGCATTTTGCTAGCCACACCTCGTACACACTTCGGGCTGTCGTCTTGAGGACGGTTTTCAAAACAGATGACGGCATCGTCACTTCCGCCCACGCCTTCATGCCACGGTTTTCTATGGCATTGAGCCATGAAGGTTTTTTGTCAGTGTCAAAATTACCGGCAACGGATATGCACGAAACGCCGAACTTTTTTTCTATGAACGTGACCAGCGCCTGTGTGGCGATGGTTGCCATGTTCATACCCATGGCGTCGGCTGTGTCAAAAACGAAACGAACATAGCGATAATGTCCGACTCCGCGGGTCAACAATTTCTCCAATTTCAAATGACCGGACGTGGCTTCTGCCACACGTTTCAACTCATCAAGATTCGTATTCAGGTATCGATATATCTCATCATGCTGTTTGAGATTGTCCACCCGAAATACGGGTCCGCGCGTGGCTCCGACGCGATGACTGTCCACCGCGGCCCCCCCGCTTTCGGTGATCGCTTTACACCCGCGGCTCACAGAGGCCACAAGCGCGCCCTCGGTGGTGGCTAAGGGTATAAAATAACTTTTGACTTTAGACTTTAGACTTTTGACTTTCAGGGGGCCGGCGATGCCCATAGGAATCTGAGCGGCGCCGACCATGTTTTCACAATTTCTTGTCGACGCAATAGATTCGTCAAGCGTAAAGCTGCCAATATTTGGCAACCGAACTCCCGTCTCTTTTTCCAGTGCGGTTCTCCGGTCTGCTACTGTTTTATAATCACGTAGGTTCATAAAAAAGGTACTTTAAATATCCCCAGTCGATACAATCCCCAACTCCAGATCCCCACGATGGGACCAACAATTCCAACAACGGACAGGATTTTCACCAGATCAAATTTAAGCCCAAACCGGAACGTAAGATATCCTAGCGTCACCTTCCAAAAAAACAGTGTCGCGCTTACTACTAAAAATAGTACGCTGAATGCAATTCCGGCGAGACTCGTCGTCCTCGGCGGCGGCAATAAAACATAAAGAATCGAAGTCATAAGAAACCAACAAACGGTGGGAATCATGGTATACCCCCACCCAACCGCGATACTCTTGATATGAGCCTTGCTCCCGAAACGCTGCCCCACAAACCATGTCAACCACACAACCAATGCGTAGGTGAGCGAGGCTGCCGCCACAAGCGCCACGGCTTGTTTTGTGAGAAGAAACGGCCGGAATGCTGCAACTTTTACGACGCTAGCCAGAGCAAAATAAAGTATTACCAGCACGCCAACATACACGAGCTCCCATGGGCTTCCCCGGTCCACAATTCTCCGGTACGTTTCATACGGCCTGAGGACAAGGCCAATCGTGTTGCGTCCGAATGAAACCGCTGATACTAAAAGGTTATCCACCATCATGAAGTTAGTCGGAGCATTGGGACTAAAACCCGCACCCGCCTCACCCAACGGGTCGCCGAAGAGGCGACTTAAAATCCCTTTTGGAGGAGACTTACGAGAAGCGTGACCGCAGAACCAATCAAAACATAAAGGCCTACCACAATTCCCACTGCAGTCAACACAAAATACGGCCACGGCATCACTTTCAGCCGCCGGATGAGCATTTTATACGCAGGGGTGAGCGGTCCCAGCGTCTGTGGCGGGAGATCGACGACCTCTTCCCAACGGGTTAGAAATTTTTTGTAGGTCGTGTCACTCATATCGATAAGAACGCTTGCACAAAGGCTTTCCGCGCGCGGAAAAGCTGCGACTCTGCGCTTTTAAAGCTAATGGCAAGCTTGCCCGCAATGTCTTCGACAGAAAAATCATCGGCATACTTTAATATCAACACACTTTTATACATAGGAAGCAGGCGCCCGAGTGCTTTGTAAATTTTTTCCCGTAACAGTGAAGCGTCAAGTTCTTCTTCCGGCCCCAATAAGGGGGCCACAAATGACTCCAGTTGCGGCACTGCGGAAAACACCACGTGGCGGATTTTCTTTCTCCGGTACCAATCAATCACTTTGTGATTTGCGATCGCATAGAGAAATGTTTTTAACTTTGACGCGCCGGTGAAATCCCGGATTGCCTCAAGAAAAGCGAAGAGCGCGTCCTGCAACACTTCCTCGGCGTCGTCGACGTTGCCCACTTTACTCCGGATAAATAAACGGAGCTTGGGCGTATAGGTCCGGTAAAATACGGACAATGCGTGGCGGTCTCGTTGTAATATATGAGCGATTAACTCGCGGTCTTCCATAGAGTAAAGCGGTTTGACGACTATATCATTTATCCCTATTGAGTGCAAAACGGGCGAAGTCGGTGAGTAGCGCTGCTACGCCAACGGACGCACGAATCGCGTGAGCCGCCTGAGTCGCCTGGTTTTCATACGTTGTCGATTGTGTTTGGAATGTTCCCTGGGAAATCGCGCCATCAAGAAAATCGTCGCGGAGCTGGTACCCTTCCCCCACTGCCAAACCATACGGCACAAATGCTTCCATTGTTTTTTCCTCTGCCCCGGCAATACATGCCCCAATTTGCAGGGGCCGGACGACACTATACCATGCAGTTTTGTAGCGGTTAATAGCGGCCCTGTCAGCGCTGGGCAACCCTGCTGCCGCCAATACATCCAAACTCTGACCAAATATCACTTCCTCTTTCATTTTTTGATATATTTCATCACTTTTGACTTTTAACTTTAGACTTTTGACTTTCCCCATCAATTCATCCGCCCACGCGAGCGCGAGGTCTCCCGCAAGAATGGCCATGCTTTCACCAAAATGTTTTGCGTCTTTAACGTTGGACTTAGGACTTAGGACTTCGGACTTAAAATACTCATGAACCGTGGGACTGCCGCGGCGCATCGCATCTTCGTCAATAATATCGTCATGGATGAGAGCAAACGACTGAAATAGTTCAATCCCCATCATGGCGTGCAGCACCATGTCATTGCGAGTCCATTCTGATGGCGAAGCAATCTCATATTTTTTTGAGATTGCCGCGTCGCTCGAAGACTCGCTCCTCGCAATGACAGACTGGTATCCCAGCCACACCAGAAACGCCCGCGTCCGCTTGCCCCCGCGGGAGGTGAGATCGGCTATTTGGTCAACAAGCTGTATGGTTTCTGGATGGATGTTTTTCGCTTCAATGCGTTTGGTTGTAAAAAAATGTTGAAATTCACGATCGACGGTCTTCTTGACATCATGAAGGGCTGTAGAGAAATCCATAGATGGAGTATAGCAAATTCACAAAGCCAAATTTCATAAGGCCAGGCCTTGCCACGCAAGGCCTGGCCTTGAGTAATTGACAGCCGGCTTGTCTCTTCCGTACACTTATACCAATGGAGCGCATATTTGCCGGAGAACTTAAAGATATATCAGCAACATTCCGTGCATATACCACGTTTGGTGATCTTGTAACGATCATCGTGCGCAATGCGTTTGTTTTGGCCGGCATCATAAGCTTCCTCCTTTTGGTGTTTGGAGGGTTTAGCGTTATAATGGCAGCGGGATCCGGCGACACCAAGGAGCTCGAGAAGGGACAAAAGACTATTACCTACGGAATTCTCGGACTTATAGTCGTCGTGACGGCCTACTGGAGCGTC